>JBCAZN010000379.1:0-3068 GCA_038533035.1 Pseudomonadota bacterium | reverse complement strand
GTTCGGGCACCGGCAACCGCTTTCGCAATATCTCCTGCCCGGTTTCGATCCCGGAAATCGACTACGGAGCCTGTCAGCGTCACCCGACCCTTGTAGGTCGTCACGCCGATCTGGTAGCGACTCAGCGCAGCGTCATCAGTCAGCCTGCGCCGCACCTGATCCGTAACGGTCGCATCCGCCGTCGCGACGCCGTCCGTCCGCTGCTGATCCTTGTAGTAGTCACCACCGGTCAGCAGGCCGGTTGAGCAAGCGGTCAGCAGCAGGGATGTCACCATTACGAGCATAAAGCGCATGTCAGTCTCCGCAATCTGGGGCGATTGTATCGCCATTTGGCGGCTGATGAGCGGCCAATTCATCAATCACTGCCCACTGCTCGGCAACACTCATCGCTGACCAGCGGCGCACCTGGTCCAGGCTACGCCCGCAGCCTATACAGCGCTGCTGGTCGTCCAGTGTGCAGATCAGTATGCACGGCGAAAGCGGCCTCTCGTCCCTGTTTTGCATCGCATTGTCCATAGGCAATCTCTATAATACGGACTGCGCCGCGGCGCAATCATTCCCGAAAACAGATAACTAGAACTATCGGAGATCCCAAAATGAATATCCTGAAGACCGTGTCCGGCACGATCATCGGCGGCATTGTACTGGCAGTGATCATTGCAGTATCCACAGGTGGCGTGTCATTCAACTTGCTCAATTTCATCGTCTGGATTCATGTTCTGGCGGGAATTACGTGGATTGGCCTGCTCTACTACTTCAATTTCGTCCAGGTTCCGGCGCTTGCCGACGCGGCAGCTGACGATGGTGGTCCAGGCGGTGCGGGCATTACCAAGTATGTCGCGCCGCGAGCGCTGTGGTGGTTCCGCTGGGGCGCTGCGCTGACATGGCTTTCAGGCGCGGCTGCACTTTGGAAGTACGGCATCCTGCACGACGCGTTTACGCTGGGCATGATGGGCGATTCATTCAACCCGGCCGCAATGACGATTGGCGTGGGCGCCTGGTTCGGTACGATCATGCTGTTCAACGTCTGGGTCCTGATCTGGCCGAACCAGAAAAAGATCCTCGGTATGGTTGAGGCGAGCGAAGCCGAAGTCGCGAAAGCGCGCGTCGTTGCGTTCACGGCCTCCCGTACCAATACCCTGCTTTCGATTCCCATGCTTATGAGCATGGTGGGCTTCGGACACGGCGGCGTGTTCTTCCTGTAGTTTTCTACGATTGACGATGACGGAAACCCGGCCACCCGGCCGGGTTTCTTGTTTCTGAAGTTCCCATGACATTGAGCGACGAACAAAAAGCCTCAATCGGACCGTCTGTAGCCGCTGCGCTCGCGGAAGATATTGGCACTGGCGACCTGACCGCATCGCTGGTGGATGCCGAGGCGATAGTTGGCGCTCAGATCATCGCGCGCGAATCCATGGTTCTCGCCGGCGCGCCCTGGGTCGACGAAGTCTTTCGGCAGATTGATGAATCGATCCTGATTGACTGGTATATCTTCGACGGGCAAACAGCGGAGAGTGCTGATGTTGTCTGCAAACTCGTCGGACCAGCACGCGCACTTCTGACTGGCGAGCGAACCGCACTGAACTTTCTGCAGACACTGTCATCTACAGCCACGCTAACACGTGCGTACGTCGATGCGATCGAAGGAACCCGTGCCCAAATTCTTGATACGCGCAAGACGATTCCCGGACTGCGGCAGGCGCAAAAGTATGCTGTAACGTGCGGTGGGGGTATGAATCATCGGGTTGGTCTATTCGATGCGATCCTCATCAAGGAAAACCACATCAAGAGCGCGGGCAGCATTGCGAAAGCATTGCAAACCGCGCAAGCCGACCATACGGACGTACTCATCGAAGTTGAGGTTGAGAGCCACGATGAGCTACTCGAGGCCCTCGACGCCGGTGCGGCGCGAGTGTTGCTCGACAACTTCTCGCTTGATGAATTACGGCAGGCGGTCGAAACAAACGCCAGCTACGGCATCGTTGCGGCGGAACTCGAAGCATCCGGCAACATCACACTGGAATCGATCCGCGACGTCGCAGAAACCGGCGTCGATTACATTTCGACGGGTGCGATTACCAAAAATGTGAGCGCCGCCGATTTGTCGATGCTGTTTCGCATCGACTAATCAGGGTAGTTGATACCCTGATTAGGCGACCGCGCGCGTTACGCGCTTCGGTTCGGATACACCGTAGCCCTGCGCGTAGTCGATTCCCATGCCGCGCAACATCGTGATGATTTCTTCGTTCTCGGCAAATTCCGCGATCGTTTGCTTGCCGGTCAGGTGGCCGATCTCGTTAATCGAGCGCACCATTTCGCGATCGATCGGGTCGTGCAGGATTTCCTTCACGAAGCTGCCGTCGATTTTGAGGAAGTCGACCGGGAAGTGTTTCAGGTAGCCAAACGATGACAGGCCCGTACCAAAGTCGTCGAGCGCGAATTTGCAGCCGAGTTCTTTCAGCGCATTGATAAACCGGTTGGCCTGCGAATAGCTCGCAATCGCTGCTGTTTCCGTAATTTCAAAACAAATACGCGTCGCATCGATGCCGCTCATCTGGAACTGATCGATTACAAACGGCAGGAATTTCTCATCACCGAGGCTCTGGCCGGACAGATTGATCGAGCACAGCGCCAGGCGTTCACGCTCGTCCGCCTCCGATACCAGCCAGCGAAATGCCGTACGAATGACCCAGCGGTCGATGCTTGGTGTGATGCCGTAGCGCTCGGCCGCCTCAATAAACAGCCCCGGCGAAATAATGCCGCCGTTTTCGTCGCGCATACGCAGCAGAATTTCGTAGTGAGCACCCTCTTCGGCCGCCTGCAACGGCAAAATAGTTTGCCGGAACAACTCGAATCGATTTTCCTCAAGCGCATTATTGATGCGCGCCGCCCACTGCATCTCACGGCGCCGGCGCATCAGATCGATGTCGTTTTCCTGGAAGCTGTGAATGCGGTTGCGCCCCGCTTCCTTGGCGGCGGCACAGGCACTGTCGGCCGCACTCAGCAACGCCGCGACGTCCTCGTTGTCCGCTGTGATCGGCACTACACCGATGCTTACGCCCAGCCGG
>JBCAZN010000378.1:0-3072 GCA_038533035.1 Pseudomonadota bacterium | reverse complement strand
ATTACGTCCGAGTGCTTCCTCAGACCTGAGACGGATGCTGAGGCGATGCGTCTCCAGGCAGACCTGCTGCGCGATCACGTGGATGGCGTGTTGCTGACGGATAACCAGTATGGCGGACTGCACATGTCGACGGTCGCAGCGGCACGCCTCATGCTCGACAACGGCATCGATCCGATTGTGCAATTGAGCTGTCGCAACCGAAATCGCCTCAGTCTCATCGCGGACATGCTCGGCGCCGCCGCGCTCGGTGTGACAAGCCTGTTGCTGGTACGCGGCAATCGGGTTCCGAAGGGCATCAAGCCGCGACCGAAAGCGGTACTAGACGTCAACGCGGCCGAGCTCATCCAGATAGCAACCAACCTGCAATCAGAAGACCGCCTCGAGAACGTGCCGGAAATGCTCGTCGGCGGCATGATCACGCCGCATGAGCCCAAGGCAGACTGGGCAGCCGAAAAGATCAAGGCAAAAGCCGATAGCGGCGCGTTGTTCATGGTCACCTATATATGCATGGACCTCGAGCTGTTAAAGCGTTACATGAAGCGCCTAGTTGCCGAAAAACTGACCCGGCGCATGTCGGTTATCGTGTCCATCGCGATCCTGACGTCGGCGGACGACGCTCGTTACCTGCGTGACAATCGACCGAACATGTTGATACCGGACGCGCTGATCGATCGACTCGAGGCCGCGTCGGATCCGCAGGCAGAAGGGCTCGCGATCTGTAGCGAACAATTGCAGGAATTAAAAGAGATTCCCGGCGTATCCGGCGCCAACATCATCGCATCCACGGATCTTTCGATGATCCCGGTCGCTATCGCTGCCGCCGGCATCCGGAGCTAGGCGCCGTGGCAAGTGACACAGCTTCGCGGCAGACGGTCGACGAGGTCCTCGACTTGCTGACGTCCGGACCTGTCGGTCACGCCGAGTCGCGTTGCCGGAATTTACTAAAAGATGACCCCGACAACGTAAACCTGGTCGCATTGCTTGGCGCAATTTCCCTTAAGCGCGATCACCTCGAGGAAGCGCGCGCGCTGCTCGAGCAAGCGATACGAATGGCGCCCGAGTTTGCCAAACCCTATGAAGACCTCGGCACCTTGTCGCTACGCGAAGCAAAAACAGAGGAAGCGATAGCCTGTTTTGAACGAGCCCTGGCGATTGACGACAGCCTTGCGATCGCGTGGGCCGGACTTGCCAATGCGCTTGAACAATCGGGCCGGTCCGATGAGGCCGACGCGGCACGGCGTCGATTCCAGGAGCACTCGCCCATCGCAAGAGGGCTCCGGGAAGCGGAAAAACACGCGGCCAACGGCAACTTCACGGCGGCGGAAAAAGTCTGCAACGACCTGCTGCGGCAGAACCCGAACAACGTCGACGTATTACGTATGCAGGCACGCATCGCAACTGACGAAGGCCGCGGCATCATCGCCGAAGGGTTGTTAAAACGCATCGTCAAGATTCGACCGAACGATTTTCGCGGCTTTGTCGAATTGGGGACGTTCCTTGGCCAGTTTGGCCGTTACCCGGAAGCCGTCGAACAGCTGCGCATTGCATTTCGGATGAAGCCCGACGCGGTTGCAGTGCGTCAACGACTTGGCGACTACCTTGCCATCCTCGGAAAATCGACGGAGGCGCTCGAGTGCTATGACGCCGTATTGGAGTTGGATCGGAACCACACGTCGGCGCTGGTCGGCCGCGGCCACATGTTGCGCATCCTGGGTCGTCACGATGAATCTGCACGCGCCTATGACGCCGCCGTCGCGATAAACCCGGGCGACGGCGATGCCTGGTGGGGGCTGTCGAGTTTGCGCAGCTACCAATTGGACTCGACTCAGCAGACCGAACTAGATCGCCAGTTGCAGCTGGACACAACCGACACGAACAATAAAGTATTCATGCACTTCGCTTTGGCACGTGCGCACGAAGATCGCGGCGACTACTCCTCCGCCTGGGAACACTACGTCGAAGGCAACACGCTGAAGCGGACGCAAGTAGAGTACGACCCCGTCGAGACGGAGTCTCTACACGACTCACTTATCAGCACGTTTGACGCGGCGCTATGTGAACGTGCGGCTGTCAACGGCAGCGACGGCCCGGCGCCGATTTTTATTGTCGGGATGCCGCGCTCGGGCTCTACGCTTCTGGAACAAATCCTCGCCAGCCACAGCCAGGTCGAAGGAACCTCCGAGCTCCCGTACATCACGATCCTGTCAGAGACTGTCGGTGGCAAACGCACTGGCGGGACCCCGTATCCGGAAGCGCTCACTGACATGACGCCACAACAGTTCGCCGCCCTCGGCAAGAGTTACCTTTACTACTCGAAGGATGCCCGCAGCGAAAGCAAGCCGTTTTTTACGGACAAGATGCCGGTAAACTTTCAGCACATCGGGCTGATACACCTTGCACTGCCGGAGGCACGAATTATCGATGCCCGTCGCAATGTACTCGACGTCTGCGTCGGCAACTACCGTCAGCTGTTCGCGCGCGGCAAAAACTTCTCCTACGATCTATTCGAGTGCGCCGAATACTACCTGCAATACGTGCGCCTCATGGCTCACTGGAACGAGCGACTCCCCGGACGAGTGCTGACCGTGAACTACGAGGATGTCGTCGCTGATGTTGAGGCGCAAGCGCGCCGGATTCTCGATTTCTGCGAGCTACCGTGGGAAGACGGCTGCCTTGAGTTTTATGAAACGAAACGTGCCGTCAATACGGCCAGCTCCGAACAGGTCCGTTCGCCGATCTACACCGGCGCTGTCGACTTCTGGAAACACTACGAAGAAGAGCTCGGCGAACTCAAGGATATCCTCGCCGACGTACTACCCGACTGACGCCGACTCTTTCTGCATCTGCAGCATCTGGATCTGCTCGGGCGGCACGTAATCGAAAATGAACGTGATGCGATCGTCTTTGCCCTTGTTCATCACCGAATGTTTTTTCTGGTTATTGATCTCATAGGCCTCGCCGATTTTGAACTGGTAGGGCCTGCCGTCGATCATGAAGCGTACCCGCGGGTTGGTCGTGATCGGCACGTGAATGCGGTGACCGCAATGAAACGAGTGATGACGATCCGTGTGC
>JBCAZN010000377.1:0-3072 GCA_038533035.1 Pseudomonadota bacterium | reverse complement strand
ATTCCTCGCTCCGGGTGTCGCCATTGAGTACACCGGTTTCCCGCCACTCATAGTCGATAGCCAGCTCAGCAGAAGCATGCTGCAGCTTGTAGCAATTGCCCGAAATCGAATCACCGTAAAACACCGGCTTGTCATTCACCTTCCTGCTCCTCTCGCCATAAACGCAGCGCGTAGTATTCATCTCGGTCAAGGCGTCGCATCGAATAAAACGCCGCAAGTGCCGCAGCGAATACGGCGAATGCGGTATCGCCAATATTCCAGATAACGCCAAAGAAGATCGGCCACGTCGTGGTCGACACATCCTGCAAGACGGCCAGCGTTGTGCTGCTCAATTCATCAGCGGAAACAGAGGCGGCCACGACGACATTCGCCAGCACTGAACCGAACAGCGTCAACAACGCGGCAATCAATGCAAACCACCAGTCGACGCCCTTACCGGCACGGCTCACCGCGTGCCCGACCAGGTAACCGAGAATCACCGTTGCCCACGGATACACGGTGTCAAACAGGTCGGTCACCATGACCCACAACAGACAAAAAACGATGATCACGATCAGGCCGGCCATGATCGCGGCGCGTTCTGATTGGCGCTGGACGAGCCGGCGACCATCATCGGCCGTGACGGTGCGCTGACTGCCGTCACCGTGCCGTCTGCGTAAGCGCAGGACCTTATCGTGTTGTGGTTTCGCCATATGATTCGACCATGAGCGTCGTATCGCACGATGCTAGACTGGGCGTCAGAATAAGAACGTATAAGATAGCGGAAGGGCTGAAGCAGAGATAGTCAGATGGATATCGGCGTCGCGCAGCGCTGCCTCGGTGCAGTGGACATGCAGGAGTTGAAGGGTCGCGTCCTGGCACAGGAAGCCGCGGCGTGGACTGAGCAGGCCGTGCGGCAACAGGCGTACGAGGTACATCAGGAAACCGAATCGATTGTCATGATGTTTTGCGACGAGTCGTGGCCCGACGGGGATATTTACCGGGAGTCAGGTTGGCACCGATTGGCCGATGTCGCGATACCAATCGTCGATCACGTGATCGACACCTGGTACGAACCGGGCGGCGTCCTGTTACGTGCCATGGCTGCCAAGCTAAGAGCGGGCGGGCGCATATTGCCGCATCGCGACAAATTGAGCTCGTTTCATATCGGTCATCGCATTCATGTTCCGATTACAACCGGCCCGGCAGTTCGTTACACGATCGGCGGCAGGCCTTACCAGTTTGATGTTGGAAGCGCCTATGAGATCAACAACCAGAAGCTGCACAGCGTCATGAATATGGGCAACGAAGATCGTATTTCATTTATTTTCGATTACGTACCGCCCGACAAATTGCCGGCGAGGGTCGAGCCGATGCGGTGGCCATCGCAATGAGCGCTGCGGTCCCCAGGAAAAGCACCAGCATAAATCGGGCAATCGATTTCTTGCGTAAAGAGCGGCCGTTGCGTGCTGAGGAGGCTTGCCGCGACTTCCTGGCCGAGCATCCGGGTGATGCCGATCACATCCGACTGTTGGCACAAGCATTGATGAAGCAGAACCGTCTTGCCGAAGCCGAAGAACAATTGCGATTCGCGCTTGAGCTGGAGCCCGAGTTTCCGCAGTTGCACGAGGACCTCGGTAGTGTGCTCGCCATGCAGACGCGATTTGATGAGGCAATTACCGCCTTTGAAACAGCCATTCGCCTACAGCCGGCGCTACCGCTGGTAAAACGCAAACTGGCGCAGGCGCTAATCGCAGCGGGGCGTGGCGACGAAGCGGACGAGACATTGCAGGAATACGTTGACGACGACCCGGAACGAGCCGCCGTCGTCAAAGGCTCGCAGCTGCACCAGGAGGGCAAAATCGACGACGCCATCGCCGCCTTCCAGGAGGTGCTGCGTAAGCACCCGAACAGCGTTAACGCCATGCACCAGCTGGCCGGCGCGTTATGGCGCGACAAGCAACGCCCCGATGATGCCGAAGCGCTATTGCGCCGCGCCGTGAAGATCGCGCCGGACTTCGGCCGCGCGTGGATGACCCTTGGCGGCCTGCAAATGGATCGCAATCGCTATGTGGACGCGATCGACGCATTTACGAAAGTGACCCGGCTTGAGCCGCGCAACGCCGACGCCTGGTCGAGCCTTGGTCATGCCAATGGCCGTGCGATGCTGCCGGCAGAGGCGATCAAGGCGTATGAAACATCACTGTCACTGGACGACCAGCGACCGTCGGTGCTTGCGGCATACGCCTGGGAACTGAAAACCGTCGGCGATCAGGCCGCCGCGCTGGACGCGTATCGCAAAGCCGTCAAGATTCGTCCGCGTTTCGGCCCAGCCTACTGGAGCATGGCGAACCTGAAGATTTTTAAATTCGATGACGATGAAGTCGACACGATGCTAAAGCAGGTCGAACGCGACGACCTGACGGACGTTGAAGATGTGCACTTCCGGTTTGCGCTCGGCAAGGCGATGGAAGACCGAAAGGACTACGATCGCGCCTGGCACTTCTACCATAGCGGTAACGAGAAGCATCGCCTCGATGTCGACCATGAGCCCGTGCAGTTTGAGCGCCGTATGGAGGCCATTCGGTCGGTCTTTGACACGGAGTTATTGCAGGAACGAGCAGGCGTCGGGTTTGAGGAAGCACGTCCGATCTTTATTGTTGGTCTGCCAAGATCCGGGTCAACGCTCGTAGAGCAGATCCTCGCCAGCCACAGCCAGGTCGAAGGGACGTCAGAACTGCCAACCCTGGGCAGAATTGTCGAATCGGTTGGTGGCTACCGAACGGACGGCGTGCATTATCCCGAGGCAGTTCGCGATCTGCGCGACAGGGACCTTCGTGCCTACGGTGAACAGTACATCGAGGAAAGCCGACGCTACCGCGAGACGGACCTGCCGTACTTCACAGACAAGTTACCCAACAATTTTCCGATGATCGGTTTTGCGCACCTGATCATGCCGAACGCAATTTTTATCAATGCGCGACGGCACCCGTTTGACAGCTGTCTCGGCGCCTACAAGCAGCTATTCGGCCAGGGCCAGAACTTCACTTACAACATGCTGGACCTTGCGCACTACTACAAGCAGTACGTAGC
>JBCAZN010000376.1:0-3072 GCA_038533035.1 Pseudomonadota bacterium | reverse complement strand
GTACTCGACGGTCCGCAGCGGCAACACGGTCACCGTCACCGAGCGTTACCGTGACCGTGTTGCCGCTGCGGACCGTCGAGTACTCGACCATAGAGCCAAGGTTCAGCACGACACGCGTGCGACCGTTCGCTTCGGCAGTAAGAATTGTATTCAGCGGACCGAGATTGACATCGCGACGCCGCGAGCTAAGGCCGAGCGTCGTGTCAGCGAGATCCAGCGCGATGCGCGCGGGGTTCTCGATCGTGAATGCCAGTGGCTCAGGTGCCGAACCGCTCATGATGAGCTTTAGCTCGACCCGCTGGCCGGGCAGGCTCTGCACCTGAATATCCTGCAGCCGGTTGCCTTCCTGGGCGCTAACCGTCGCTCCCCAGAGAAGCAGCAATGCTGCCTGTGCCAACACGACAAACCGAAGGCCCGTCGCACGTTTGAATTTGAGCATCATTCCCATTACTCCCAGTTCCATTCAGGCGTCAGTCTGCAAGACCGACCGCGGCATCTCTTTCGATGTAGCCGCCGATTCCGTCAGAAATAATCTCTACCAGCGTGATTTCCGACTCAGAAATATTTGTGATTCGTCCGTCGTTCTGGCCCAAATAGTTGCCAGGAACGACGCGGTGAATTAGCCCGTCTGCTGTTTGTACCAGGCCATACATCGTGTCCCCGATGTACAGCGTACCGACCATGCCGAGCGTGTCGAGCGGAAACCCTTCCAGGAATTCGCGACTGCGCTCTGTGTCCGGACGGGGTCCGCTGGCTCCGCCTGCCACTTGTGGCGAATCCGGACGGAACGGCGAACGCAGGCCTTCTTCATCCGCGACATAGGTATATGTCTCGTAGGGTGTGATCTCCGGCAGCGGCTCAGGACGGCCGCCTGGGCGGCTCTTTACTTCGACGATGTAAGCATCGAGGTCATCCATGCCTGCACCACAGCCGGCAACGAATGTTGCAGCCACTGCGGCAATCAGCAGTTGTTTGAATTTCAGAGAAGCGCGCATGATTACTCCGTCTCCTCGTCAAGGTAACGATAGGTCTGAGCCGTTACTTCCATGCTCAGGTTGTCAAAGCCTTCGTTCGACTCTGGCGTAATGTTGATGTTGTGCAGCGTGACAATACGCGGCAGCGTTGCAATACCACTGACGAAATTGCCGATCTCGTGGTAGCTGCCGGTCAGTCGAATCTGGATCGGCTTCTCGGCATAGAAGTCTTTCGGAATTTCAGCCTGCGGCACGAACAATTTTTCCTGCAGTCCGGCGGCGAGGCCTGTCTGCGAAATGTCGACGATAAGGCTCGGGATCTCCGTCTCGCCAGGCAACTGGCGCAACATCGTGCCGAACGATTGCTCGATTTCAGCAAGCTGCTTCTTATAAGCGTCGAAATTCGCCGCCTTGCGCTGCTTGTTTTCAAACGTGGTCTTGAGATCGGTTTCTTCCTGCTCGGCGCGCACCAGCTGCGGATGCTTGTCCTTCACGATGAAGAACCAGGTGCCCAGTAATACGACAGCGAGGAATACGATCAGGATGACCGCGGCGCGAAAGACGAACGGCCAGCGGCCAACATCATTGACGTCAAGGCTTTGGAGTTCTTCTACAACATTCATACTCCGTCCTCCTCGTCGCCGCTTCGAGTCTGCTTCGCGTAAACGATAAATTCAGCCTGGCGCGAGTTGCCTGACTGCGTTGTCTCTACGCGTTCAACTTCAGGATCAGAAAGCCATTCGGATGCGTCGATCTGCCGCATCAATGCCGAGACACGTGTGCTCGACTGTGCAACGCCGCGCAACTCAATGCGAGCACCGTTCTGGCGCATGCCGGTCAGGTATACGCCTTCTGGCAGCTGTCGAACAACTTCGTCAAACAGGTGCACGATTTCGGGGCGGCTCTTTTGCAGCTGCTCGATGATTTCCATGCGCGCAAGCAGGCGTTCTTTCTGGCGCTCGAGATTGTCGATCTCGACGATCTTTTTCTCGATTTCTGCGATCTCAGTCTGCAGCCGATCGTTACGCTCTTTCTGCGTGCTGATCTTCTGTGCGTAGACAAACATCGTCAGCATCACGACGGCAATCGCCGCGACAACTGCACCTGCCATCGCTACACCGAAGTCGCGTTGGCGCTTCTTGCGTTCTTCCTCGCGCCACGGGAGTAGGTTAATACTCGGCATTAGTCAAAGCTCCTGAGTGCGAGACCGCAGGCCGTGAGCAATGCGGTTGCGTCCTTGTTGACGCCCTGTGATTTGGCTTTTGATGAAATCTTCATCTGGCCAAGCGGGTCACCGATTTCCGTCGGGATACCCACGCGGCTCGAAATAACGTCCGCGATGCCCGGAATGTTGGCGCAACCACCGCAGACCAGGATCATGTCCGGCTGCTCGCGACCACCACCCGATGCCAGGTAGAACTGCAGCGAACGACTGACCTGCTGGGTCATGTCGTCGATGAACGGCTCAAGCACCTCGGGCTGATAGTTTGACGGCAGGCCACCTTGTTTCTTGGCGCGACCGGCATCTTCCATCGAGAGTCCGTAGGTACGCATGATTTCCTCGGTGAGCTGCTGGCCGCCGAAGTTGAAGTCGCGCGTGTAGATAACGCGTAGATCAAAAAGTACCGAAAACGTGGTTGAGGAGGCGCCGATATCGACAACCGCGACCGACTGTCCCATGCCGCCATCCGGAATCTGGTGACTCAGGAGTTTGCAGGCATTTTCGAGCGCAAACGCTTCAACGTCGACGATCTGCGACTGCAAACCCGCAGCACTGACCGCCGCCTGCCGCTGTTCGACATTCTCGGTTCGGGTCGCAACGAGCAGCACGTCCTGCAGCTCGGGATCCTTGTCATTGGGACCGATCACTTCGTAGTCGAAGCTCACCTCTTCCATCGGGAAGGGGATGTACTGGTCCGCCTGGATCTCAACCTGGCCCTCGAGGTCTCGCGCTGAGAGACTCGCTGGCATCTGGATGACTTTAGTAATGGCCGCATCGCCTGAAATAGCGACGGCGAAGCCATTCGTCGAGCCGTAAAACGCGCAGGTGCCAAGGCCACAGACGTCGCCGTCGCTATTTCAGGCGATGCGGCCATTC
>JBCAZN010000375.1:0-3080 GCA_038533035.1 Pseudomonadota bacterium | reverse complement strand
TCATCTTGTCCTGCATATAGCCCTTCAATACGCCGTCTTCGACGAGCACCGTATTCTGGCTTGGCACACCCTCATCATCGACTGTCAGAGAGCCGCGCCGATCTGCAATTGTGCCGTCATCGACGATCGTGCACAGCGATGAAGCCACCTTCTGGCCAACGCGCCCACTGAACGCGGACGTGCCCTTGCGATTGAAGTCACCCTCAAGTCCGTGCCCTACGGCCTCGTGCAACAGGATTCCGGGCCAGCCCGGACCAAGTACGATCGGCATAGATCCGGGCGGTGCCGGCTGTGCCTCGAATTGCACCGATGCCTGTCGGACGGCTTCACGTGCGAACTCCATCGGGATATCGCCGTCGAGAAAATAATTCAGGTCAGATCGTGCACCGCCACCCATATAGCCCTGTTCGCGATGACCGTCCTTCTCGAGAATGACGCTCACGTTCAGGCGGATAAGCGGTCGAACATCGGCGGCCAGTGTGCCGTCCGATGCTGCAAGCAAAATAAGGTCCTGGCTGCTCGCGAGGCTGACGATCACCTGCTCGACACGCGAATCCAGGGCGCGGGTTTGCTCGTCGATCTCGGCCAACAGGCGTTTCTTGTCATCGTCGTCGATGCTGATTGTCGGATCATCAGACGGATACAGCGGCGCAGCGTTCGTGCGCTGCCACGCACTGACCTGCAGGTCCTGTCCCTGTCGCGCAATCGCACGCGCAGCGCCCGCTGCCTGCTCAAGCGCCGGCAACAACAGTTCATCGGAGTACGCAAAGCCGGTCTTTTCACCGCTCGTTGCCCGCACCCCGACGCCCTGATCGAGACTGAAGCTGCCTTCGCGAAGAATACCGTCTTCCAGTGTCCAGCTTTCCTGGCGGCTGACCTGAAAGTATAGATCGGCGTAGTCGACGCCACCGCGCATTATGCTGCCAAGCGTCGCGTTGAGCTTGCCTTCATCCAGCCCTGCCGGTTCAAGCACGCGCTGCATCAGCGCATCAATCTGGGTGTTTTCTTTGTCCAAGTCGTTACAACCTGCGATTGGCGAGTGCCGGAAATTCACCGCGCAGCTTTGACGGCAGTTCCGGGTCTATGTCGGCGGCGACGAAACAGTTGCCCTCAGCTTGCTCGGCCAGAATGCGGCCCCAGGGATCCACGATCAGCGAGTGGCCGTACGTTTCACGTTCGTCAGGATGCATACCAAACTGCCCGGGCGCGATGACGTATGACAGGTTTTCGATCGCGCGTGCGCGCATTAGCGTATGCCAGTGCGCCGCGCCGGTCGTCGCCGTAAATGCGGCGGGTACTGTGAAAATTGTGGCGCCCCGATCAACCAGCTGCCGAAACAGCTCCGGAAAGCGCAGGTCATAGCAAATGGTAAGCCCGACCGTGCCGAACGGGGTATCGACAGACATCACGTCGTCGCCCGGGTACATAGAGTTGGATTCGCGGTACGACTCCTGTTTTTCGACCAGGTCGACGTCAAAGAGATGAATCTTCAGATACATCGCTCGCTGTTCGCCATTGTCGTCGTAAACCGGACACGCACCGTAAACGCGCTCGTCATCGATTGCGGGCGATACCAGCGGCATGCTGCCCCCGATAATCCACATGCCGTGCCGCGCCGAAACGTCAGCCAGGAATTCCTGTATAGGCCCGGTACCCGGTTTTTCCGCTACTTTCGCTTTGTCGCGCGCGCGTTTTGCCATCAGCGCGAAATTCTCGGGCAGCACCGCCAGCTTGCAGCCGTCGGCCGCTGCATCCGCCAGCAGACCGCCCGCCAACTCGAGGTTGGCGGCGACATCATTGCCGCTGTTCATCTGGATTGCCGCTACGCGCATCAAGTACTCCTGGAATCAGCGGCTACGGTACTTACTCGCCGTCAGCGAGGCAACCCGCGAGATCACTGCTGGCGACGAAGGCCGCTGAGTCCGCAGACTCGACGGTCGGCGTATCCCACGAGCCTTCGATGCCATAGTAGACCTGCCCGGCTTCCTGCAGCGGTTTCTTGAAAATTTGCGAGAAGATCAGCAGCGCGGCTGCGGCCTGCGGTCCCGCAACTACCGCACCCACGATGGGCAGCGTGTTGCCGACGTTCGCGCTGACAACCGCCGTTTGCGCGTAGCTGCGATCGACGATATTCGCCTGCCCGACAATGCCCACATTCGCGGCAGGTCCCTCGAGCGCCAGGTCGCAGGTGTAGATGTTGCCGTCATCGATCCGAAACGTTCCCTGGATGTTGTCAAAGCCGAAGCCTTTGCTGAACACATCGCTGAAGTCGAGCGATAGCCTGCGCGGCAGCGCGGCGATACTCATCAGCCCGAACATTCGACCAGCACCGGGTTCAACTTCTTCAAGCTGGCCTTCGTTGAAGCGCACCTGGATTTGGCCATCGAGAACATCGTAGAAATCGGAGCGCGGACTTCCTGACCACTCCAGGTCAAAGCGAATGTTCATCGCGTCGCTGTCGATGCCGGGCTGGTAGTCGAGCCGACGCATGGTTTCGACAACGTTGGTGCTCGACAGCACGCCTGAAATATAGCTGCGACTCGACAGCGGATCGTCCGGGTCGGCGACCCACTGCCCGGTACCCATCATCTCGAACGTCTCATCGGTTGCCTTTATGACGGTTGCCTGAAGACCCGCCTCGATCTTGCCGATATCGATCTCGACGTTGCCAAGGTAACGATTACCGAGCGCAAACTCAGCGGCGCGTAGTTCGATCGGCGGCATGCGCCGCGGGTCGAGGGTTGCGTCCACAAGCGATGGCGTTTCAGAGTCGTCACCGGGCAGGCGCAGTCGTTCCATGTCGAGCACCATCGCGCGTTCGCCCCCGAATTCGTACGGCACAAATACCGAGCCAATAACGTCCTCACCCTCAAACTGGACGAGCCAGTCACGCGCGCTGCGATCGACGCGCACCCGATGGTCGTGCAGCTGCTGGCCCAGCAGATACAGCTCACCCACTTCGATATCTATCGAGCGAATTCTGTCTGCGGCGCCAACGTTTTTCTCGCCGCTGCGCGACAGGTCCAGCCAGTCCTGCAACCGCACAACATCCGTTCTACCGCGGATATGCAGCCCGCGCG
>JBCAZN010000374.1:0-3084 GCA_038533035.1 Pseudomonadota bacterium | reverse complement strand
CTTCCGCACGGTCTCAATGTAGTCAGCACTAATTTCTACGGGCAACAGGTCCGGGTCAGGAAAGTAACGATAGTCGTTCGCCTCTTCCTTGGAGCGCATCGAACGGGTCTCGTCCTTGTCGGCGTCGTAAAGGCGCGTCTCCTGCACGACCTCGCCACCGTCTTCGATCAGCTCGATCTGCCGTTCAACTTCGAAGTTGATCGCCTTTTCGATAAAGCGAAACGAGTTAAGGTTCTTGAGCTCGGCACGCGTTCCGAGTTCTTCCTGACCGTGCGGTCGCACCGACACGTTGGCATCGCAGCGGAATGAACCTTCCTGCATGTTGCCGTCGGAAATACCGAGGTAGCGCACGATCGAATGAATCTTTTTCAGGTACGCGACGGCTTCTTTCGCCGAGCTCAGGTCCGGCTCTGACACGATCTCGAGCAGCGGGGTGCCGGCGCGATTCAGGTCGATGCCTGATTTGTCATCAAAGCCTTCGTGCACCGATTTGCCGGCATCTTCTTCAAGGTGCGCGCGCGTAATCCCGATGCGTTTCTCATTGCCATCTGCGTCCGTGATGAACATTTCACCGTGCTCGACGATCGGCAATTCGTACTGCGAGATCTGGTAGCCCTTCGGCAGATCCGGGTAGAAGTAATTCTTGCGCGCGAACACCGAGCGTGGCGCAACCGTTGCGTTGACCGCAAGTCCGAACATCGTCGCCATGCGCACGACTTCCGCGTTCAGCACCGGCAGCACGCCCGGGTAGCCAAGATCGACGAGGCAGGCCTGCGTATTGGCTGCAGCGCCGTACTCGGTCGCCGCAGCCGAGAATATTTTGCTGCGGGTCGCGAGCTGCGTGTGAATCTCAAGACCGATGACGACTTCCCAACTCATGCGAAGCCCTCCGGTGCCATCGTGTGCCACTCCGTCTGGCCCTGGTATTGGTGCGCGGCGCGGAGCAGCGTGCCTTCCGCAAAATGCGAACCGACAAGGTGCAAACCGACCGGCAGGTTGTCGACGAAGCCACACGGCACCGAGATTGCCGGCAGACCCGCGAGGTTGGCGCCAATGGTGTAAATGTCGTTGAGGTACATCTGAATAGGGTCGTCGACTTTCGCGCCGATCTTGAACGCCGGCGACGGCGCCGTCGGACCAGCGATCACATCGACGTCGGCGAACGCTTTACTAAAGTCGTCAGCGATCAGTTTCCTGACCTGCTGCGCCTTCAGGTAGTACGCGTCGTAGTAACCCGCGGACAACACGTAGGTTCCCGTCATGATGCGGCGCTTCACTTCGTCGCCGAAGCCTTCGCCACGACTGCGGCAGTAAAGGTCGAAAAGATCCTCGGCATTCTCTGCGCGGTAACCAAAACGCACGCCATCGAAGCGCGACAGGTTCGAAGAACACTCGGCCGGCGCGACAACATAGTACGTGGGTACCGACATGTCGATGTTGGGCATGTCGATTTCAACCGTACTCGCGCCGAGCGACTCGAGCACGGCAATCGCTTCCTTGACGCGTTCGCCGGTTGTCGCATCGAGACCCGCGTCGAAATGCTGTCTGACAATTCCGACTCGCAGCCCTTTGACCGACTCTTCAAGTCCAGCGACATAGTCAGGCACAGGTTCGTCGATCGAGGTTGAGTCACGTTCATCGAACCCGGCCATGGCGCCAAGCACATGCGCGGCGTCTTCGGCGGTACGCGTGATAACGCCCGCCTGGTCAAGGCTCGAGGCGAACGCGATCATCCCGTAGCGGGACACGCGTCCGTAAGTTGGTTTGATGCCGACCGTGCCGGTCAGCGCAGCCGGCTGCCGGATCGAGCCACCCGTATCGGTGCCTGTCGCCGCCGGTGCGAAGCGTGCCGCGACCGATGCCGACGAACCGCCTGACGAACCGCCCGGAGAACACTCAAGGTCCCACGGATTGCGAACCGGGCCGAAGTAACTGGTTTCGTTCGACGAACCCATTGCGAACTCGTCCATGTTCGCTTTGCCGAGTACGACCGCGCCCGCATCGTTGAGCTTTTCAACGACCGTCGCATCATAGGGTGAAATAAAGTTGTCGAGCATCTTCGACCCGCAGGTCGTCTTCACGCCCTTCGTGCAAAAAATGTCCTTGTGAATGATCGGCACGCCGTTCAGTGCGCCCGCACTGCCTTTGTCGCGCGCCTCGTCGGCTTTCGCAGCAGCGGCCAGCGCCTCGTCACCCGTCAGCGTAACGAACGCGTTGAGCTTGTCGTCATGCGCGGCAATACGCTTAAGCAACGCTTCGGTCACCTCAACCGAGGTGAACTCGCCGTTGTCCAGACCGTACTTCAGCTCGGCCAGCGTTTTCTCATGAATCGCCATCACTCAATGACCTTCGGTACGAGGTAGTGACCATCCGCCACCTCGGCCGCGTTTTCCTGGAAGTAGTCGCGGTCGTCGGTCTCCGTGACCGCGTCCGGACGCAGCCGCTGGGTCGCATTGAGCGGATGCGCCATCGGCACCACGCCGTTCGTATCGGCCTGCGACAGCTGATCAACGAAATCGACGATTTTGGACAACTTGTCGACGCTCTCGGCGTACTCGCCCTCGGTGAGCTTCAGCCGTGCCAGCGTCGCAATGTGCTGGACCTGTTTTTTATCGAGTGACACGCGAGAATTCCCGTGTTTTTTAGTTCAAAACGATGCCGCCAAACGGCGGGCACGCAATGATACACACATAAACCATTTCTTGTGCAAAGGCCTGCGCATTGTTAGATTACGGCGTTAATCCTGTTTCGAGACCCCGTCCCGCATGTTCAAGAATATCCTGGGTTATTTTTCCAATGACCTGTCCATCGACCTTGGCACCGCCAATACCCTGATCTACTCGCGTGGCCATGGAATCGTGCTCGACGAACCCTCTGTCGTGGCGATTCGTGAGGACAGCGGCCGGGGCGGCCGCGTCGTGGAAGCTGTGGGCGTTGAAGCCAAGAATATGCTGGGCCGTACGCCGGGCAATATCACGGCGATTCGACCACTCAAAGACGGTGTGATCGCCGATTCGCGAATTGCGCGACGTTCGACCTGGGTCGAGCCGTACGGTACGCAGATCAGGACCCGCGGGCTGGGTC
>JBCAZN010000373.1:0-3087 GCA_038533035.1 Pseudomonadota bacterium | reverse complement strand
GGGCTTTGTACGCCTTCGTGAGTGAAATTGTAGCCGGTGTGGAATTCAAAACCCGACTTCCACTCCCAGTGTGTGTCGATATGCCAAAATCCGGACTGGTGAAAACCGTCGAGACTCCACCAGCCGGTGTACGACGTATGCGGCCGGACCTCGAACAGGCCCCAAAGATCATCGGGACGAATACGCCGAAAGATCAGAATATTTCCGTAGCGGACATCCGACCGCCGCAAAAACCCGACTTCGGGGTTAAAGTCCTCACCGATCTCCATATACGTTGTGGAAAGCACCCAGTCCTCGTTCTGGTACTCGCCCTTTACAGAGAACGCGTCATTGCGCTGGTTGAGACCCGGCGTCGATGTTTTCGCAACCCAGCCCTGCAGTAACGCGTTGTCACCAATCCCGAGCCGACCATCGATCGCGTACGTCTGGTTCTGATCATCGCTACCGGTTCGACCGAAACTGCCATCACCGTGACGATCAACGATGAGCATGCCGATGGATGACCGGTTCTCAAGTTCCTGGTTAACACGAACGACTGCAAACTCGTTGCCGGGCGCAACATTTTCAACTGCGTCGGACCCCATATAGAGAAAACCGACATTCGTGGCGTCACCGACCTTGCCTGATAGGCGTACGCCGCCTTCGATCGGGATCGGTGAACCATCCGGCGCGATGCCGATGCGACGGCTAAAGAACAATTCAGCGCTCGACGACTCACCCACCGTAAACTGACCGGCGTTCTCCAGGAAAAACGGCCGCTTCTCAGGAAAGAACAGGCTGAATCGATCAAGATTGATTTGTTGCTCGTCGGTTTCAACCTGAGCGAAATCGGTGTTGTAGGTCGCGTCCAGCGTGAGCCTCGGCGTGACCGAGTACTTGATATCGACGCCAAACTCGTTGTTTCGCTCAGTACCCGCTAGCGAGCCGCCCTTTGCCGAACTCGTCAGCAAGTACGGCATGATTTTGAAATTTCGCTGCGACGGTGGCGCAATGCCCGCAACCGTGCCTGCTTCGGAAACGCGGTAGAGATTGCGCTCGCGCGAAAGTGGCGCCCAGTACGCGGTTTCCTTGGTGCGCCGGATATTGCGCTGGAAGTTCACACCCCAGGTCTGGACGTCTCCGCGTGCATAGCGAAGCGTCCTGAAGGGAATGCGAATTTCTGCGCTCCAGCCACTGGCCGTCAGCTGCGTCTCGACCTCCCAGCTGCCGTCCCAGTTGCGGTTGAAACTGCCAGAACCCACGCTGCCAATGCCGCCAGATCCTTCCTTGATGACCTGACCGTCGTACTGCATGCCCGCCGGATTGGTACCAAAGACGAATCCGTTTTGTTTGTCGAACATCGAGTCGAAGATGACGAGGAAGCTATCAGCGTTTTCCAAATCTGAATCACGACGACTGTCGTTAACCACGATCGACGCCGCCTGGTCGTCGTGCGCAATCACGCCGACATACAGTGCGTCATCCGTATAGCCGATGTAGACCTCGGTTTTTTGTGAGGCCGGCTGCCCTTCCAAGGGTCTGACTTGCACAAAGTTGGTTGCAGCTTCAAAGCCGCGCCATGCGGGGTCTTCCGCAACGTTGCCGTCGAGCACGGGTACTTCGGCGAACGCCGTTGCCGAAGTACTCGGGCGCTCATGGCGGGTAACATCCTGTTGTGCGAATGCCGAGAGCCCAACGCCGACTGACGCTATAGCGATCATCGGCCTCAGGAAACGGATTGCCATGAAAACTAGCCTTTTAGCGTTGCTTCGACCCAGCCGGCGACCGAGGCTAGTGCCGAGTCGAGCGCGGCGGCGTCGGTGCCACCGGCTTGTGCAAAATCCGGACGACCGCCGCCTTTGCCGCCAACCTGCTCGGCGACCGGCTTGATCAAGTCACCAGCACGGATCCTGTCAACGTTGTTCTTCGTAACACCAGCGGCCAGCCTCACCTTGCCGTCGTCGACGGAGCCAAGCACCACAACAGCGCTTTGCAATTTGTCTTTGAACTTGTCGACCGCGTCGCGAAGCGTTTTTGCGTCGGCTCCGTCCATGCGCGTTGCCATGACTTTGACGCCTTCGATTTCCTGGACGTAGTCAGAGTGATCGGTTGTCCCGCCCATCGCCAGCGCCTGCTTCGTTGCGGCGAGTTCTTTCTCGAGATCTTTGGTGCGCTTCAGCAACGCCTCAACCTTGGTTGCCGCCTGCTCGGGCTGACTGCGCAACATCCCGGCGAGGTCACTGAGCGTTTGCTGTTTGGCATCGATCCAGTCCATTGCACCTTTGCCGGTTACAGCCTCGATGCGACGTACGCCGGAGGCGACACCACCTTCCGAGGTGATTTTGAAGACGCCAATATCACCCGTGCGAGCCACGTGCGTGCCGCCACAAAGTTCGACTGAGAAATCGCCGAAGCGCAGGACGCGCACCTTGTCACCGTACTTTTCGCCGAACAGCGCCATGGCGCCCGACTCGATGGCGTCGTCGTAGGTCATCTCGTTCGTCTCGGCCGCCGTATTGGCACGAATCTGCTCGTTGACGATGTCCTCGATTTCCTGGATCTGTTCCGGCGTCACACCTTCATAGTGCGAGAAGTCGAAACGCAGGCGATCGGGCGCGACCAGCGAACCCTTCTGCGTCACGTGATCGCCGAGTACATGCCGCAGCGCAGCATGCATCAGGTGCGTTGCCGAGTGATTCAGGCGAATAGCTTGCCGCCGCTCCGCATCAACGATGGCGTCGAGCGCATCGCCAACTGTAATCTCGCCCTGCTCAACTTCGCCGAAATGCACATTGGCATCGCCGCTCTTCTGTGTGTCGTCAACGCGGAACAGCTGACCATCATTGACGAGAATGCCCTTGTCGCCGATCTGGCCGCCGGCCTCTGCGTAAAATGGAGTGGCTGAAAGAATTACGGCGCCTTGGTCGCCAGCTGACAATGACTTGACCGCTTCGCCATCACTGAACAGTGCAACAACGGTGCTTTCGCCTTCAGTGCCGGCGTAACCCAGAAAATCGGTCTTTGCGTCCGTCTTTAACGCGCTGCCGTCTGCCGCGCTGAATTTGCTCGCGGCCCGAGCACGATCGCGATGAGCGAGCAGCGCGATCG
>JBCAZN010000372.1:0-3101 GCA_038533035.1 Pseudomonadota bacterium | reverse complement strand
CACTGGCCGCGAACGAATCCGGCGACGCGGTTGTTTGTACGTTGCGCAGCCCGCATGGAGAACAGGGCTTTCCCGGCACAGTCGACGTTGCCGTGACCTACCGAATCGAGGGGCCGCGCTCGCTTGCGATCGACTTTTACGCGGAAACGGATCGTGAAACGATCCTGAGTCTCGCCAATCATGCCTACTTCAACCTGGGCGACGAAGACACGATCGACGACCATACGCTGCTGCTGCACGCTGATGAATATACGCCGGCTGACGCCAGCCTGATCCCGACCGGAGCAATAGACCCGGTCGACGGCACCGCATTCGATTTGCGAGAGCCGACGTCGCTGGGCGGCGCTTCGCCGCGCGTGTTCGATACCAACTTTGTCGTTCGTGGTGGCGCGGGGCTGTTGCGCGAAGCGGCCGTGCTTGCCGCAACGTCGTCCGGGCTCGCGATGCGCATTGAGACGACCGAGCCCGGCTTGCAGTTGTACACGGGTGACTATCTTAACGAGCCGTTTCACCCGCGACAGGGTGTCTGCCTCGAAGCGCAGAATTTTCCCGACGCGCCGAACCAGCCAGGATTTCCAAGTGCGCGATTATTGCCCGGAGCGCCTTATCGAAGTACGACGGTTCTGACCTTTGACAGCAAGACCCGTTAGTCTTCGCCCGCAACCTGCAGCATGAAGTTTGCGACCGGCGTCATGCCGGTGGCGATCGGGTCGACACAGGGCAACGCAAGGTCAGCCTGCATGCCCGACAGGTAGGTGTCGCGCTCAAAATCGCTCAGCATCGAGGTGTTGACGCTGACGCCCGCAAAAAAACACTTCGGATTGACGCGTCGTGCAAGACGCAACGCATCGTCGATGACTTCATCGAGTTCGGGAATCGGGTACTCACCAACCGCATCGAGTACGCGCGTG
This sequence comes from Pseudomonadota bacterium, assembly GCA_038533035.1. Taxonomy (GTDB): domain Bacteria; phylum Pseudomonadota; class Gammaproteobacteria; order Steroidobacterales; family Woeseiaceae; genus UBA1847. Next base: position 2,190 of record JBCAZN010000372.1, on the reverse strand, counting down.
CGCGACGCGTCGTGACAAAGCACAATCGCGTCAGGTTGCGAGCCGTGCAACAGTCCAAGCGTCACCGCCGAGTAGCTCGGACTTAATAATGATCCTTGTCCTTCTATCACGTCCCAGTGATTGTGCTCGTTGTCGGGTGACAGCATTTCGGCTGCACCTGATACGAAGTCCGCGACGACCGCGTCAATCGGCATACCTTCGCCGGCGATCATGATGCCGGTCTGTCCGGTCGCGCGGAACGTCGCGTTGATGCCGCGGCGGTCAAGTTCGCGATGCAGCGCGAGCGCGCTGTATTTTTTGCCAACCGCGCAGTCGGTACCCAGCGTCAATACGCGCATGCCGCTGCGCTTGCGCCCGTCGCCTACTGGTATGTCACGCGGCGGTACGCGTACGTCGATCAGCTGACTGTTGCCATTTTTGGCCGCGGCGACGAGCTCTGGAATGTCCGCTAGCTTCGTGTGCATGCCGCTCGCGACGTTGATGCCTGCGCTCGCCAGTTCGACCAGTGGGGGTAACCAGGTGTCAGGAATCGCACCGCCCACCGCAGCCACGCCGAGCACGACGGTGCGAACGCCAGCCTCTACCGCGTCGGTGACGGACATCTCCGGAATACCGAGCTCGACGGGGCAGTCATCGAACTTCATTTGTCCCGCGCATCGATCCCTGCGCCATTCGACGATGCCGGCGCCGGTCTTCGCGTGCATGAGGTCGGGGCAATCGCCAAGAAAGATCAGGTAGGGCGATTCGAGGCTGACCGTTGTTGTCATTGCGGGGTGTCCGAAAGGCGAATCTGCGCTAGTGTATAGCCAAGGATATGACGGCGATACAGGGACAACTTGAGCAGCTCGTCGGCGAGAAGCGTGTTCTCGATCCGACGCGTGTGGCGGAGCGAGCGACCAGCTTCTGGAACACGGACCCGATGCGTGCCGCGGCGCTCGTTATGCCGTCGTCCACGCAAGAAATATCCGGGATTCTGAATCACTGCAACCAGGCCGGCCAAGCCGTATTGACGCAGGGCGGTTTGACGAACTGCGTGGCGGGCGTTGAATCCGGCGACAGCGATATTGTGCTGTCGACGGAAAAGATGAACGGCGTTATCGATATCGACAAGGTCGGCGGTACAGCGACCGTCGAGGCCGGTGCGATTCTTGAAAACGTGCAGAACACGATGGCCGCCGAGGGTATGTACTTCCCGCTGGATCTCGGTGCCAGAGGTAGCTGCACGATTGGCGGCAACATCGCGACCAACGCGGGTGGTATCAACGTCCTGCGCTACGGGATGATGCGCAACCTGGTGCTCGGTCTCGAAACCGTGCTCGCTGATGGCACGGTTATTTCTTCGATGAACCGCATGTTGAAGAATAACGCCGGCTACGATACCAAGCAGTTGTTCATTGGCACCGAGGGAACGCTTGGCGTCGTGACTCGCGCCGTACTTAGGCTGTTCCCGCAGCCCAGGAGTCGACAGAATGCGATGGTCGCGATGCAAAGCTTCGACGACGTCGCGGCTTTTCTCGGCGATTTGCAGTCCGAACTGGCCGGCACACTAAGTGCTTACGAAATCATGTGGAACGACTACTATCGCGAGGTGACTGGCGAGGGCTGGAATCGTGCACCACTCGGTCGTGACTTCCCGTTCTATGTCGTGTTGCAGGCTGAAGGTGGGGACCCGGCGGCCGACGAAGCTCGCTTTGAGGGTGTCCTGGAACGCGCCTTCGAAAACGGGCGAATTGTTGACGCTGCCATTCCTAAATCGGAGGCAGAGGCGCGCGAGTTCTGGAACGTGCGCGAAGACTTCGAAGCGATCACCGTGCAAAACCCGTGCTACCTCTACGACGTGAGTCTGCCGATTCGGGACATGGACGAGTATGTAAAAAACGTTTATCGACTGCTCGACGAGCGACTGCCCGGTGCGCGCGCGTTCACACTCGGTCACGTCGCCGATGGCAACCTGCATTTCTTTGTCATTCCCGCTCGCGACGAGGATGTCCATGAAGTTGCAAATGCGTGTGTTTACGATCCACTGCGGCCAATCGGCGGTTCGGTATCAGCGGAGCACGGCATCGGCATCGAAAAGCGGGCCTGGCTGCCGCACAGTCGCAGTGAAACGGAGATTGAACTGATGCGCACGCTCAAGCGCACGCTCGACCCGAACAATATTCTGAACCCGGATCGGGTTGTCGCCTAGAG
>JBCAZN010000371.1:0-3105 GCA_038533035.1 Pseudomonadota bacterium | reverse complement strand
CGCGCTTGAGTTCGGCAATCTCTTCGTGCCACTTGGCGAACGACTTCTTGAATTTGATGCGGCGACCGTAGTCGAGGATGTCGGTCAGGTCGGAATTCAATATCCCGACGTGGTGCCAGCTGACGCGTTTCACTTTACCGATTTCGGCCGAATCCACATCAAACTGCGCAATGTGTTTAGCACGTGGGCTGAAATTCGGGGGATCCCCCGCAACGCGGTCATCAAAGCGCGCGCCGATGGCGATCAGGAAATCACAATCCTCGACGGCGTAGTTTGCCGAGGCAACGCCGTGCATGCCAAGCATGTGCAACGCCAGTGGATGATTCGTGTCACTGGCGCCCAGCGCCATTAGTGTCGTGGTCACCGGAATGCCGTACTCGTTGGCAAGATGGCGCATTGCTTTTGTGGCATTGCCATTGATAACGCCACCGCCAGCATAAATGAGCGGTCGCTCGGCTTCCGACAACATCGTGAAAAATCGTTCGCAGTCGTCGTCAGAGAGCTTGTTCTCTGTCACGGCAGCAAGACGCCGTCGATAGCCGTGCAGGGGCAGGGTGCCGGTGCCTTTGAACGCGCCTTCCCAGTTCTGGACGTCCTTGGGAATGTCGACGACAACAGGCCCGGGCCGTCCGGTACGTGCGAGTTCGAATGCGCTGCGCACGGTATCCTCGAGCTGCTCGGAATCGGTGACCAGGAATACATGCTTCGCTACCGAACCCATTACCGCGGCAACGGGCGCTTCCTGGAAGGCATCAGTGCCGATCGCCGCTCTGGGTACCTGGCCCGTGATAACAACGATCGGGATCGAATCGGCCATGCAGTCGCGAACGGGTGTGACAGTGTTCGTCGCCCCGGGGCCGGACGTCACCATGACGACTCCGACCTTGCCACTGGCACGGGCGTAGCCGGCCGCCATGAATCCAGCACCCTGCTCGTTGGCCGGTACGACAAGTCGCATCGCTGAGTTACGGTCCGGCTGTTCGTGATGGCGGTTGTAGCGAAACACGGCATCGTAGATCGGCAAAATGGCACCGCCGCTGTAGCCGAACACCGTATCAACACCTTCGTCGGCGAGTACCTGGATTACGGTATCTGCGCCGGACAGGATCTTGCCCGCGAGCGGGTGTGTATCGATCTCAGCCGTGTTTGTTTCTTTGATCATGGAGCTTCGCAACAGCGCGCTGTAAGTGCCGGATTCTTGGCGAGTGTTGAACAATTTACGGTGCATTGCAATATCCCGGTTTGTGCGCGAGTATCCGGTGAGAATGCGACCATAAATGGTTTCATTCGAAATTCTTTCTTCGTCCCGTCAGGCGCTACGGAAACAACCATGCGACACGCAATTTCAGTGCTTTTGCAGAACGAGGTCGGTGCGCTGACGCGCATGACCGGCATGTTCTCTTCACGCGGCTATAACATCGAATCGCTGAACGTGGCACCGACCTACGATGAGCGCGTATCCCGTGTCACGCTGGTTGTGACCGGATCGGATGCGGCCATTGCCCAACTCAACGCGCAACTTGCGAAACTTGTCGACGTCGTCAACATTCACGATATGACGCTTGGCGAGCACTTTGAGCGCGAACTGGCCATCGTCAAATTAAAAATAGAAATGGGTGGATTGACGCGCGTGATGACGCTGGTCAAACAGTTTGGTGCCGAAATTCTGGACGAAGCGCAGTCCAGTTGCACACTGCAGCTGACCGGGACGGTGCGTGATGTCGATGCATTCGTTGCTGAAGCGGCCGACATCGGTGAGATCTCTGCGGTGGCTCGCAGTGGTACGGTCGCGGTGTCAAAAGGCGAAGTCACGTTGACCTCGTTTGATCGGCAACACCTGCTCGCAGGCTAACCAGTATGTCCCGGTTCGACTTCTCCGGGTATCGCAGGCTCGTTATCAAGGTTGGCTCGTCGCTGCTGGTTGGCAGCGACGGTCAGCTGAATCGCGCCTGGCTCGATTCTTTGGCGAATGACATTGCCAATCTGTCGCGCGACGGCCATGAGGTACTCGTGGTCTCGTCGGGTTCAATAGCGATTGGCAGTACTATCCTCGGTATAGAAAAGCGACGTGCCCGACTCGAAGACCTGCAGGCCGCAGCGGCAGCCGGCCAGGTGCAGCTCGTGCATGCTTACCAGGAGGCACTGAAGCGCCACGACCTCGTCGCAGCACAGGTGCTACTGACACCTGAAGACACAGAAAATCGCCGCCGCTTCCTGAATGCGCGCGGCACGCTGGCAAAGCTCGTCGATCGGTCGGTCATTCCTGTCGTCAACGAAAACGATACGGTCGCGACCGAGGAAATTCGCTACGGCGATAACGACCGACTGGCGGCTCGTATTGCGCAGCTCGTTATGGCGGATGTGCTGGTCCTGTTATCGGACGTCGATGGTCTGTACTCGGCGGATCCGGGATCAAACAGCGAGGCCGAGCATATTCCGGAAGTGAATGATATCGACAAGTCCGTTCTCGACGTCGCCGGCGAAACCCGCTCCGATGTCGGCACCGGCGGCATGGCAACGAAGGTGCAGGCTGCGCGAATCGCGACGCATGCCGGGTGCGTGACCGTGGTGACCAGCGGCGTTATTGAACATCCGCTGAGCGCGTTGCGCGACGGGGCACGCCATACCGTTTTTCGATCGGGTGCTTCGCCCGCGGCAGCACGCAAGCAGTGGTTGGCCGGTGTCCTTGAAGCCAAGGGCGAGCTGCGTCTCGATAATGGTGCTGTGGATGCGCTGGGTCGCGGTGGCAGTTTGTTGCCCGTCGGTGTGTCGTCAGTGTCCGGAAGTTTTCGTCGCGGTGACGTCGTAAAACTGATTGAGCCGGGCGGTCGGGAAATCGGTCGTGGCCTCGCTGAATATTCGTGCGACGAAGCGCTGCAACTGGCCGGCTGCCGATCGGCAGAGATCGAGCGCGTGATCGGTTATCGCGGCAGGGATGTCATGGTACACAGGGACGAACTGGTACTCTTTGATAATGACTGAATCGATCGACATCGCCGGCATGATGACTGACATTGGTCGCCGCGCGCGCGCCGCGTCGGCCGCGTTGACGGCAATCAGCGGCGCACAACGCAATGCCGCGTTGCTCGCGGCGGCGGAATCACT
>JBCAZN010000370.1:0-3113 GCA_038533035.1 Pseudomonadota bacterium | reverse complement strand
CGGCTGATTTTACCAATCTGGACGCGCGCCCGATCCTGTCGCACGGCTTCGCGCAACCGGTTCTCGACCTCGCGTTGGTGCTTCTGCGGGCCCATATCGATGAAGTCGATAACGATCAGGCCACCGAGGTCTCGAATACGCAGCTGGCGAGCGATTTCGTCAGCAGCTTCCAGGTTGGTGTTGAGAGCGGTCGCTTCGATGTCACCGCCCTTGGTGGCACGGGCCGAGTTAATGTCGATCGATACCAGCGCTTCTGTGTGATCAATAACGATACTGCCGCCGGAGGGCAGCGTTACGTTGTGCGCAAATGCCGATTCGATCTGCGTCTCGATCTGGAAGCGCGTAAACAGCGGTACCGGATCGACGTAATGTTTCAGCTTCTTGAGGTTGTGCGGCATCGTCGCTTCGACGTGCTCGCAGGCGTCTTTGTAGGTCTGCTCATCGTCGATCAAGATCTCGCCGATGTCGTTGGTGAGATAGTCACGCAACGCACGCACAACGGAATCACTTTCGCGATAGATCAGGAACGGGGAAGGGCGCTCAAGGATCACGTTGCGAATCGCTTCCCAAACGGTCAGCAGGTTCTCGAGGTCCCATGCGAGTTCTTCGGCCGAGCGATCGATGCCTGCGGTTCGCAGGATGACGCTCATTCCGTCCGGGACGATGACGTCGTTAAGTGACTTGCGAGCCTCGTCGCGATCGGCGCCGGTGATGCGCCGCGATACGCCGCCCGAACGAGCCTTGTTCGGCTTCAGAACTATGAAGCGACCAGCGAGGCTGACAAACGTCGTCAGAGCGGCGCCTTTGTTGCCGCGCTCTTCCTTGTCGACCTGCACAACGATCGGCTGGCCTTCCTTAAGGACGTCCTTGATGTTTGGCTTGCCGCCGTTCTTCGCGCCTTTGGCGAAGTACTCCGGGGAAATTTCCTTGAGCGGCAGGAAGCCGTGGCGGTCGGCGCCGTAGTCGACGAACGCGGCTTCGAGGCTTGGCTCGATGCGCGTTATCTTACCCAGGTATATGTTGGCTTTCTTGCGTTCGCTAGCCGGTGCTTCGATATTGAGGTCGTAAAGGAGTTGGCCGTCGACCATCGCCATGCGCAACTCTTCTTGCTGAGTTGCATTGATTAGCATTCTTTTCATTTTGCCCTACTTGAATAGTGGAGGGCAGCACATCGGGACACAACGCCGCGCGGGCGCAGGGAGCTTCACGCATGAGAATGGGGCGCCGGATTGCGCCGCCTGCGAAAGTTGTCACTTCGTCTCGGACCTGGCGAAAGGTTGCCAGCGTCCACAAAAAAATCAGCATGATTTCCCTGCGGCTAAAGCCGCTCTGGCGCGTGCCGGTAAACCGGTTGTGCTGCCGTCTGAAATCAGGTCTCGCGGGTCGCGGGACCGAAAAAATCGTTATAAATGTGTGACTTCCGGTAGGCCCGGAGGTCACGGGAAGGTAATATAGCACACCGCACCGCCCGCGCAACGTACTGATCATGCAAAAAAAACAATCCGCAGACGCCGATTCCGGGCGCGCCGACGGCGGCCGCATGACCCAGGTTCGCAAAGTCACGATTGACGACGACCGGGCCGGCCAGCGAATCGACAATTTCCTGAGGACCCAGCTGCCCGGATTGCCGAAAGGCCGGCTGTACCGACTGCTCAGAAAGGGTGAGGTGCGGGTCAACGGTGGCCGAGTCCGGGCCGAGTACAAGCTCGCCGAGGGCGACGAGGTGCGGATTCCTCCGGCCAGGATCAATCCCGAAGGCAGCCCGCCATCCGCCAGGGCGGCCGCCAGCATTCTGGATACGATCATCTACGAGGACAAACGCCTGCTCGTGATCAACAAGCCGAGCGGGCTGGCGGTGCACGGCGGCAGCGGCGTTTCGCACGGTGCGGTTGAATTGCTGCGGCACGCGCGTACTGACCTCAAGGACATCGGTCTCGTGCACCGTATCGACCGGGAGACCTCAGGCTGCCTCGTACTCGCGAAACGCCGCAGCGCGCTGCGCGAGCTGCACGAGTGCTTTCGCGAGGGGCAGGTGGAAAAAAACTACCTCGCACTCGCGGTTGGCGACTGGCAATTCGGCGAGCAGCTCATCGATGCGCCACTGTACGTTGAGCATCGCAAGAAGGGTGAGCGTCACGTTGTCGTCAGCGGTAACGGCAAGGCCGCGCAGACCCGTGTCGTCCTGAGCCGCACCTACGGCAAGTACAGCCTGTTGCAATGCGCGCCGCTCACGGGTCGAACACACCAGATCCGTGTGCACCTTTTGCATGCAGGCCACCCGATACTCGGCGACGAGCGCTACGGCGACGCGGATGCGAATCACAATGCCAAGCGGCACGGCCTGAAGCGATTGTTCCTGCACGCACAGTCGATTGCGTTTGCCGACAAGTCCGGCAATGATCTGCACTTCACGTCGCCGTTGGCTCCCGATCTCGAGCAGTTCCTGAACAAAGGGCTAATAGAAGCCCGCAAACACGCCTAAAGAGCTCGTTCGGATAATTGAATTTTTGCGCCTGAGAGTGAAGCGAAAATTCAATTATCCGAGTGAGCTCGTTGTGACGTTTTATGGAAGCAAGTAGCCCAGTTGCAGCAACCGATCGGCAACCCAGATCATAGGCAACCCAATAAGTGCGGTAGGGTCGTTCGTGTCGACCGAATCGAACAATACGTAGCCGGCACCCTCGAGTTTGAAACTGCCGGCGCAGTCGTAGGGTTTGTCGTGGCGCAGGTAGGCTTCGGCGAGCCGACGGTCGAACTGCCGGAAGCGGACCGTCGTGCGATCGGTGTACTCGTAACGAGCCCGGTTGACCGGGTCGAGAATGCAGACCGCGGTCAGGAATGTCATCGATTTGCCCGACGCCGCCATAAGCTGTTCGACAGCGGTCTGGTGATCGCCGGGTTTGCCGAGTACCCGCTCGTCGAGCACAGCCAACTGATCGGCACCGATGATCAGTGCCTGGCGTGCATTGACTGAAACGGCCTCAGCCTTGCGGCGTGCGAGGTGGGTCGCCAGATCCGCTGGTGCCAGCTCCTGGTCATTGGTTTCGTTCACACCCGGATTGACCGTTTCATACTGGTCGAGAAAGCGATCGAGCAGGCCGCGTCGATACGGC
>JBCAZN010000369.1:0-3135 GCA_038533035.1 Pseudomonadota bacterium | reverse complement strand
ACGAAATCTTATAGTAAAGTTAGGCTTTATCATCACTTAACGGCAGCAACGCGGGCGTTGCTTCCGTTCGGCAAATTCCTACGAGTGGCCGCTTTCTTCCACTTCACATAATGTGACGGTTTCCTCTAGTGCGCCGACTACGCCGCGCCCAACCGCTCGGCCTCGTATTTCTCCATTGCGAGATCGCGATCCCAATTCCGGATTTCCTTGGCCACGAGAAGGTACTTCTCGTGGAGGCGTTCCGAGATTAAGCGTCTTACATATCCGAGTTTCAGGCATTCTCGCGCGGGCGGGCCGTTCAGGGCTGCGTCGAGAGCGGTCGCGGGTCCGAAGAGGTCTATGACCGCCCGGCGCTCGATAGCGTTCAACCCGTTCACAACCATCGGTCCAAGCAGCAGTGATTCCGTGAGGCAGCCATTGGCAGTGACAACCTCATGTCGGTCAAAGGCGAAGTGAACCCAATTGATCCGGGATTTGCCCTTCATGTGACGGATGCCCGGCAGTCCTGTCAGTGATTTCGCTGGGGCGAATGCCTCGGAAGAGAAAACGGTATTTAGCTGCCCGGCCCCACCGATCAGGATACGGTGTTGTGGCGATACGATCAGGTCCTGCCTAGGCAAGAGCTGACCTAACGCACCGGCTTTAACCAGCACCGGTTTGGCATCCGATTCAATGTCCTCTAAATGATGCTCGCTGCTGCGTACCCAGCGGACAATTTGTGGTCCGTGATCCACCGTCATCACTTGGTCGCCAGGTTTAAGCACCTCAACGGCGCGCGGGCCATCCGGCGTGTCGATCAGCGTGCCATCTGCAAAACAAACAAAAGTGCTATTATCTACCGACCGCGCAGCACTGGTGGAGAACATCCCGTCAAAGTCATCGACAAGGACACTCGTCAGGTCGATTGACTGGATGTTCAGGTTGTCCAGATATGTTTTGTTGGTTGGGACAATATACGCTTCGCCGTTCGAAAGCTGCACAACACCCAGCGTTGTCGTGAACGACGAACCATCGCCGAGATTAACTGTAGCGTTGTATGCTTGAACGCTGTCGAACCCGCTCGTAGTGCCATCTACAGTTACGGTTTCCCCACCGCCGAGATCATCCTCCCAGATGATCCCATCACCATTGCCGTCATTGGCAACGGCTGAGACGATCGACATCATGCTATTGTCAATTGTTCCGAGCAGAGTGGCAGAGTTTTCACTCTCAAAATTGCCTTCGGTCGGGTCTAGGTCGGCACGGACCCCGATGCTAATCCAGTTTGCCATTGAACATCTCCGTTTCGAATAGGCTGTCGAAATTCTCCAGAAACAGCTTAAGGACAAAGTGTTGACAAATGCTCTGTTCGCAACGGCATAGGCTCAAAAGGGTACTAGCTTCTGAGAGTGGGCTTCGTTCACAGCGCAGCATTGGTTGGGGTGGGCTCGAATCAGTTATCCGACGGTTTCGACTGGCCAATTCGGGGCTGAACGGCGGCAATGCGGACAATCCCGACATAGTCTTCGACAATTCGAATGGCAGTTTAGGGTTCGATCTGACTCAAGAAAGCCAAGCAGAAGTATCGACTATTGACAGCCCCACTTATGCGTAATCTATTTGTGGTTCTGGCTGTGATGAAGAGTTTGGATCTCGGCTAGATTCAAGCTCTTTTAGGATCTCGATCAGTGCTTCATGCGTTGCCGAGTATCCCTCAATCTCAGCAAGGCTGATAGCAACGAGGAGCCGGTTGCGGACTGCGGCATATGAATATTCATTTTCTGGCTCGCGAAAGTAATCGCCTAAGCCGATGTATTCGATTCCTTGTAGCGAACCCATCTCAACAACTCCCGTTAAACGTGGTTAAGTGAATCTCTCGATTAGGTTAATCGCAGGTTAACGTTCGGCTTGGTTTGGTAAACTGAGCGTGATTGCGCCGATTGCCAAAAAAGTAATCAAAACATAGCGCTGACAGCTTAACGCTTGTCCTCAATGTCAGACATGCGAACAGCCTTGCGCTCAAGATCCGTCCTGAATCCATTTACCAAACCTAAGAGCGCAAGCTTATAGCGCTCGTTCTCTGCTGTTTGGTTTGCTTTCAATGCTTCTTCGTACATCTCTCGCAGGAGATGTGGCACGTCCCGATATTCCATTGTCCCTTGCCCTTTACGCAAGCGCCCCCAATTTCTACTCGTCCCCAAAATCAACCTTAGGTTTAGCCATAATTGTTAAGAGTTCGTTAATGTCTGTGGAAAACTGGTTGCGCGCTGAGACGATGTTGGCTCTTCGACACATTTGCGTTGCGTAACTTTCTTTTAACCAAAACTAAGTGATGCTCGTGAGATGGAAACGACGACAGAAGAGCTGTCTTTTGCAGCTTGCTACTTGGGAAGGTTAGATAATTGATCGGAAAAGGCGAAAGACCTACGGAAAAAAGACTCGCTGCGAATAAAGCGCGCGGTAGAACATGTCGGTTTTGGCTCATAGCAGCAGATCTCGGCTGCGCAGCATTCCTACCTTTAGGTGGACTTTGCGAAGATCCATAGCGGCCCAAAGCCGCCATCCACTAGCACCTTCATCCGCAGCGCTACGGATCGTGAGAGCAGACCGTCGCTGCAGGCGCAGTATCAAAGGTTAGTCGGACTCACGGACTACGGAACGCGAAGCCACCATGGGTGGCGAAAAGACCAAGTTTCGCTTTCTGGCGGAAGAGGGTATTTTGGAACGATATCAGCGGACACCGGGATCATGTGCTCGATATTAATGTATCTCTCTTGTTCCCAATGCTACTGGGGTCAACCTCAGATGTCCTTCATCAGTCTGAGGGCATCATAAATTGCGGCATGGGTGTTCCGAGCACTGACCGCATCGCCAATGCGGAACAGTTGAAATGTTCCCTTGGTGTTGCGAGACATGGTCTGTGGCTGCCCGAAAATCAATGCGTCGTAGTCCAACGAACCAAGGTTGGAGGACAGCGGTTTCAATTCAAAATATAGGTCGTCGAGCGGGAGAGTGCCGTAGTTCAATACAACCTGGTCGTAGAGCTGTTCAGTGACGTAGTCGCTGTAGTCTGTGCCTAACGTGGTCTTCAGCTTGTTGCCATCACGGCTGATGTCCAAAAGGCGGCGGGCGACTGTGAACACGGTTTCCTTGTCC
>JBCAZN010000368.1:0-3136 GCA_038533035.1 Pseudomonadota bacterium | reverse complement strand
CGTTGAGGATGTGCAGCCGTGGGGCGGTTTTCGGCCAATGACGCCGAGCGGCCAGCCGAGAGTAGGGCCGACCTCGGTTGATGGCCTGTTCGTCAACGCCATAGTCGGCCGCCTGCGGCGCCAGCGACTGTGCCACGTCTATCAATGACCGAACACGACTCTCATCGGCACTCGTATCGAAGCCCGTAAAGTCGGCGAACCCGGCAATGCGCACGAAGCCGTTCAAACGACTGTAAACGACGCGATGTTTGAGTGCGGTAATGCTGACTGACGGTGCGCACTCACCGGGCGGTAATGTAATGCTGTAGCCACGCACCGGAAAGACATGCGGATTAACGCCAGCGGAGCGCAGCAACTCGTGGCTCCATGCACCCATACAAACCACGAACGCGTCCGCTTCCAGTGTTTCGTTCGCTGTTTCCACCGCGCAAATCCGATCTTTGTGTGACACCAGCCGCTGCACGGGTGACGACAATCTGAATTTTACTGACTGGTGGGTCTCCAGCCATTCCTTGAGACCGGTCGTAAATTTTCTCGCGTCGGCCACCTCGTCACTCTCAGAATAGACAGCGCCGAGAAACTCGCCGCTCATGCAACGCAATGCAGACTCGATTTCGGCCGCTTCCTCGCGGCGCAGCACACGCGTGTCGCAACCATGCTGTTGCTTGAGTTCGCTGACGGCTGTGGCACTTTCAATTTCTTTGGCGCTACTCAATAGCACGAGCTTGCCCGCCTCGCGATGCCAGAAATCAAAGGGTAATTCCTTGCGCATCTCCTCCATAAGCTCGGCAGAGCGCATGGCGACCTTGAGGACCGCAAGCGTGTTCTGGCGCGCATGACGTGAGGTGCACTGGCCGAGGAAGCGCATTCCCCATCGCATCAGCTGTGATGACAACCGTACCTGCACCCCTTTATCGTTGCCGAGCAACAAACCGGGGATTCGCGCTATGAATTCGGGCTTGGCTAGTGCGTCAGTAAAACTGTAGGAAAGCTGTCCCGCGTTCGCGAAACTTGCGCCATTACCCGCATGCTCGGCGCGGTCAACGACAGTCACGTCGCAACCCAGTCGAGACAGGTAATAGGCCGTCGTCACACCGACGACGCCTGCACCGAGAACGATGACGCGCATCGGTCATCCCTTGCCAAACGAGCAATCGATACTACTGACCGCGTTGACGGCCTCTCAAATGACCATTGTTGATGCGCCTATAACTTCGGGCTATGGGTGTCGTACTAGTCGGCAGCGAGGATTGCTTTCACGCATTTGCCCAGGTGAGTTCGAAATTTCTTGGCGGCCAGCGAAAGCGGCGCATCCGCGCGCTGCAGCAGCGTGATGTCGAATTCAACCGCGGGCTGCAAGGGCAGCATGACCAGGTCACCCGCAAAGCGCGAGCGTGCCGTAATTTCATCCGTGATCGTAATGCCCGCCCCCGACGCCACCAGTGCCTTGGCAACGTGGTAGGTCTCGGTCCAGGCGACAAACTGCGGCTCGATGTGCGCTGCCTCGATGAAATCTTTCAACGCCTGACCCAGCGGCCCGCGACTATTCAGTCCGATGAAGGGGCGGTCGCGCAGATCATCGAGCGAAATTGAATCTTTACCATCCAGGCCCGAACTGTCATGCGCAAGTACATAGAACTGGGCCCTCGCAAGGTTTTTTCGTTTAATCCCCTGTTGCTCCGCGGGATCGAACGCAATGCCGATATCGATGCGCGACTCACGCAGCGCGTCATAGAGTTCGTCCAGGTGCAGCGTTTCGATTTCAAACACCGAGTCCGGATGGGATTCGCGAAAGGTCGCAATGGCCCGCGGCAGGACTTCGAGACCAAATGCCGGCGTACCGGCTACCCGGATTCGTCCGGCGCTGGCGGCTTTGAGGTTAACCGCGACATGCCGCAGGCGATCGACGTCTTCGTAGACGTTTTCCACGTGATGAAACAGCTGGTGGGCTTCTGGCGTGGGAATCAGCTTTCCCTTGACCCGATCGAACAGGCGATAACCCAGCTGTTGTTCGGCATGCGCGAGTACCTTGGAAACCGATGGCTGCGAGACGTTCAGTACGGCCGCCGCGTTGGTCATCGACCCGTAGGTGTAGACCGCATGGAAAACCTCGATTTGTCGTAGCCGCATTTTGCTCCCTTTCCTTGCAGTATAACCGCAGGCTATGGGGTTCGGAAACGTTGCTATTGGCCTGAACATCGCAGGATTGCTAGTTTTGAGAAACTGCCGTAATTTGCAGTAGTCAGTAACATTCCTGGGGGAATAAATAATGAACAAAATCAGTGCCGTATTAAGCGGCCGCCGTCGGACTCACCTGTTTGCTCTTGCTGCCATCCCATTATTGTGGGCGGGTACGGCAAGCGCTCAGAGTGACGACGAGGACGGTGAGGATATTGAAGAGATCACCGTTACCGGAACGCAGATCAAGGGCGCACGCATCTCTGACGCGCTTGCTGTTTCCGTGATCAGCTCAGAGGACATCGAGCTGCTTGGTGTTGAATCCGGCGATGAATTGCTGGACTCGATTCCGGAGCTTGGTCAAAACTTCTTCAGCGAAACCGACACCGCCGGCGGCGTGAACGCTGCACGCGGCGACGTCGGCGCTATCAACATGCGTAACCTCGGTACCGGCAACACGCTTGTGCTACTGAATGGTCGCCGCCTGGTCAACATGGCGACGTACCAGACCGAAGTAGTTGGCGGCAGCTTTGTTCCGGTGAACTCGGTTAACTCAAACCATATCCCGGTCTACGGCGTTGAGCGCATCGAAGTACTGCGCGATGGCGCATCGGCAATTTACGGTGCGGATGCAGTTGCGGGTGTACTGAACACGGTTCTAAAGAATGACTTTGACGGATTCAGGGTGCGTGCGCGCTATACCGATTTCGATAATCTGCCGCGTTCCGATGATTCAATTTCAGTGGAATGGGGCACGTCGTTTAACGGCGGTGCCACGCACGTGGGTATCACCGCGCGCCATTACAACCGTGATCGCGTTAGCGCACGGGACGATCCGCGCTGGGCAAATTCCGACTTTCGACATCGCTTCCCGGACAGCTCTCCGTTCAGTACCAGCACGCGTTTCCGCAATGACAGCATCAACTCGGGCTACGGCCAGTTCGATATCGTCTCGGGC
>JBCAZN010000367.1:0-3142 GCA_038533035.1 Pseudomonadota bacterium | reverse complement strand
ACCATTACTCTCCGAGCTGGATTCAGCCCAACGCGCGGCCGCAATCCCCAACGCCGTATCGGCAGTATCCGTAAGCTTGTATGACTCGTCGCTGTCCGGGAGACTGAAATACTTCTGGTAGCGCTCTGGCAGCCGGCTGCCAAGCAGTGTGGCGAGTATTCCCATTCAAGAGCCTGTATTAGTTGTCGTTATGACGGCACATGTCGCTAGACTAATATCGTCACGTACCGCAATGCCAGCCCGTGAGCCGCGACAACCGATTGCGTCACACCCTCACGATTGGAATCATTATGTTGCGTTGCGTGCGGCCAGCGCGTGTGCAACGATGGCCGTCAGTTGAAAAAGGCACAGCTACCGAAAGGTAGCGTCGCAAAGCCACCGATCTACGGGTCCGGATTTACCGGGCCTACGACAGCGGAGTTACCAATGACAAGATCGCTCAGGGATCCGAGCATACTCGTGCGCCGTCCGGCGCCACCGACGCGGCAGTTGCCCGCCAGCCTTCCACAAATGCTCCGCTGTCTGGACCCGTCGGCAAATATTGCATTGCCGATACGACCTGGCGGTTCGAAGAGTTCGACGACGGACTGCGCGCAGGCTACGCATGGAACCGAGCTTTCGATGCTCGGGCTCAATCGCATTAAACATATCGATACCTACAATCATGTCGTTACGGCCGAATGCGGCGTCCGCATTGGCGAACTCGTTGCGGCCCTGGCCGACGAAGGGCTGGAGCTGTGTGGCAGCCATGACCAGACACAGCGAACGCTGGGCGGAGCGATTTCGTCCCCCTGTATTGGAGTTGGTATCGGCAACAGTTCATCGCTGCTGTCCGGGCAACTTGCGGGACTCAAGGCCATCACGGCGTCGGGCAAGGTCATGAAAGTCGAGGCCGACCAGCAGAATCTCCTGAACGCGTTTCGACTGAGCTACGGCATGCTCGGCACGATTGTCGAGGCAACGCTCAACGTGCGCCCGATTTCGACCTTTACCGCCAAGCACCGCAAACTGGATATCGACACGTTCGCCACGGTTTCAGACCGCCTGGCGCAAGGCAACATCGGCATGCGATTCTCGTTGTTGCCGTATATGAACGAGGTTTACCTGGAGCTGCGACACTACGATTCAACGCCCGGTAACTCGCACGATACGCCCTGGCGAATTAAGGACTGGGGCGAAAGTACGGTTCTGCCGAACGTATTCAAATCGCTCAATCGGGTCGTCCCGTTTCGCTCGGCGCGTTACAAACTGATCGATAAAATCTCGTCGGCGACGCATAACTTTGTCAGCTCGAAGTTTGTATCCGCGGGAAATAACGTGTCGGCCGGCGGTCGCCATCAACGCAAGAAGTCGGCCAATCTCCTCGAGTCGACGTGGTGCTTTCCGGCCTCTGATTTCTCGGTGGTTGTACAGGCGTACGCAAAATTTTGTCGGGAATCCTTCGCTCAGACCGCGTATCGCTGCGACATGCCAGCGTACGGATTCCGCATCGCACAGGACAACAGTGCGCTGCTGTCCCCGGCGTTCGACGAGCCCGTGTTCGCGCTGCAAACCTTGTCGACACAGCGCAAAGGTTGGGAGAACTTCGCGCTCGACCTGTCGGAGTTTGCCGAGAACTGGGGTGGCACTCCGATGTTCCACCGCACCGAGGCCATCCGTGACGGCTACGCCAACCAGATGTATAGCGGCCGCATTGAGTTTTTCCGCAAGATTCGCCGGCAACTCGATCCCGAGAATCGGCTGTTGAACCCGTATCTCGGTCGCTATTTCCGCTAGAGCGCCGAATTAGCGCCAGGATTTCGCGCATGTAAACGCAGGCCGGGCCCGCAAGGACTCTATCCGACCGGATCGAGGGTCGGCACATTATTGTTTTTATTGTGTTTTCTCGCAGAAACAATTCGTTACTGCCCAACCCTTGCGTTTATGTATCGAATTGATACTATGCATCGCCCCGATATATGGCTGGCAGCCGCAGGGCGGCGCTATGGATGTAAAGACAGTTTGCTTGGGAATGCTCACCGACGGTGCAGCATCCGGGTACGACCTGAAAAAGAACTTCGAATCGACGTTCGGTCACTTCTTCGCGGCCGGCTACGGCTCCATTTACCCGGCACTCGCGTCGCTCGCTACGCAGGGTCTGGTCGACTGCGAGTGTATACCGCAGGACGGCAAACCCGATCGCAAGGTCTACAAAATTACTGACGCCGGGCGCGACTATCTGCTCGCGGCGCTGGACAACCCGAACCCAGGTCACAAAGTTCGGTCCGAGTTCCTGGCAACAATCTGTTTTTCTCACCTGATGAGCGACGAACAGATCGAAACCGTGCTTGCAAACCGCCTCAATGAGATTGAGGACTACATGAAGATGTTTGACGACATTCAGACGAACTGTATGCAGGACTGGCCGCCGGGAATGCAGTTCGTCGTTGGAGTCGGACGCGCACTTACAGAAGCAAAACGTAAATACATTGAAGAGAACCGGCACATGCTGGTCTCCGGAAAACAGAAGCTAACGGCGGCCGGCTAAGCCGTTTGTCAGCGAGAGGATCGTGATGGAACTGGGCAACATCAAGCAACACAAGTCCTGGCTGTTGTCGGCCGGCATCGCTGCCGCAATCGGTTTGTGGCTGCTGTCCGGTCAATTCGGCGACGACACACCTGAAAGCAGCTCGC
Organism: Pseudomonadota bacterium; assembly: GCA_038533035.1. GTDB lineage: Bacteria > Pseudomonadota > Gammaproteobacteria > Steroidobacterales > Woeseiaceae > UBA1847. Next base: position 469 of record JBCAZN010000367.1, on the reverse strand, counting down.
CGGAGATCACCGGCGGCAAAACCGCGCCAAGCAAAGACGCCGTCCGCATTCGCACGCAATCGGCTGAAGCTGTACAGCGGACGATTTCCGTCAACGGAAAAACCGCTCCCGCACGTATCGTGCAACTGGCAGCCGAGACTGACGGCCGTATCGAGTATATCGGCGCGGAGCGCGGCGCCAGCATGGAGCGAGGTGCGGTCATTCTGCGCCTCGACGAACGCGACCGCTCAGCACGCCTGGCCCAGGCTGAAGCGACGGTCAAGCAGCGTGAGGTGGAGTACAAAGGCCGCGAGAAACTGAAGTCAGAAAGTTACGTGTCTGAAGCGCAACTCCAGGAAGCTGTCGCGATGCTCGAAGCGGCGAAAGCGGAGCTGACGCGCGCCCAGCTCGATCTTGAATACATGGTCGTACGGGCGCCGTTTGGCGGTGCTTTACAGTCGCGTTCCGTGGAAGTGGGCGACTTTGTCAA
>JBCAZN010000366.1:0-3149 GCA_038533035.1 Pseudomonadota bacterium | reverse complement strand
GGCTGGCGGCGCGCCGCAAGCTGCTCGAGGCGGAAAAAGACCTGCAGCAACGTCGCGACGACGTAGCTCGCCAGCGGCGGGCATTGCCTGCACGCCGCGTCGCAACGGCGTATGAATTCCGGGGCGAGAACGGTACTCAACGTCTCGCTGAGCTGTTTGGCGACAAATCGCAGCTCCTGGTGTATCACTTCATGTATCACCCCGACTGGGATGAAGGCTGCAAGTCCTGCTCATTCTGGGCCGACAGTTACGACGGCGTGATCGCTCATCTCGCGGCTCGCGATGTGGCGTTCGCCGTGATCTCGCGCGGCCCGCTCGACAAGCTGCTCGCTTACCAGAAGCGCATGGGCTGGTCGTTTCCGTGGCTGTCGTCAGAAGCGTCGTCGTTCAACTACGACTTCAATGTGTCATTTCGACCCGCAGACATTGAATCGGGCGACACGATGTACAACTACGTTAAGGGCGCCGGGCGTATCGAAGAATTGCCGGGACTGAGCGTTTTTAGAAAAAACGCGGACGGCAGCATTGATCACACGTACTCAACATTCGCACGCGGACTGGATCCGTTAAACCCGGTGTACCAGATGCTGGACCTGGTACCGAAGGGTCGCGACGAGGATGACCTGCCCTACCCGATGGACTGGGTAAGACGCCACGACGAGTATTGAGCTACGCGGGGAAGAAGTCGATCGGTTTCGTCGTTGTAATCGGCTCGACGTCTCTTGCTTCGAAACGGAACAGCTTGATGCGCTGCACCAGTCGCCGTTCGAGATCGGCGTCGTCCAGCTCGCTTGATACCACTTCGCAGAACGTAACGGCACCGGACGGATCAATGGTCAGGCGCAGTACCAGTTTGCCTTCGAGCGTCGGGTCGCGACGCAGCGCCCGATTGTAAAGGGCAAAAATCGCACCTTTGTTCTTATCGAAGACGAGTTCGATTTCTTCGCGAGAACGCGATGCCTTGCCACTCGATCCGGAACGGGTCGCTGTACCGCCCGCCTGGCCGATACCGGCAACCGGGCTCGCAACGCGCGTCGTATTGCGCCCTGCGATACCGGAGCCACCGGTGTTACGACTCATGGCGGCCGTGTTGATACCACCCGAGGCACCACCGACGTTCGAGGTAATCATCGAGCGTTCGTTACGCTCGGCCTCACCCACAGACGCCGTCAGGTCCCGATCGTCGGCAACCTGATCGAGAAGCTCATTGTCGACCAGGTCGGCGAGATCCTCGGCAAATGGCATCAATGCAGCCTGTGCCTCTTCGCGCGCTTGCTCCGTGCGATCAATTTCAGGTTCCGGTTCGGGCTCCGGTTCAGGCTCGACTTCAACCACTTCCTCCGGCTCCGGTTCCTGCTCTTCAGGCTCCGGCTCTTCCTCGGGCTCCGGTTCCGGCGGCGGTGGCGGCAGCGGCTTTTCCTCGAGCAACAGCTGAGCAATACGCGGCGGAATTTCCTCGACGTCAAACGGGTCGGGTTCGGGAACCGGGATAAACGGAACGACAATACTCAAGACCAGACAGACCAGGAACGTAATACCCAGCATGCGCTGGAACTTCTGGTCCTGTGACTTCCCTGTGGTCCAGGGCAGGTCATATTCTCTGTAAAACGGTAGATCCACTCCGCGCTCCTTGACCTAGCGTGACGCTTGCAGGTCCTGCAGTTCGTCCAGTTTTTCTGAACTCTTCTGCACGACGGCCAGCGAAATCTGTCCGTAATCCGAATCCGTACACGTCTTCATAACCTTCTTCAGAAGTCGGTACGGAATGTCCTTGTCGCCAACAATCGTGACTTCTCGCCCCGCTATGTCGTCGCGCGCTTCGCGACGCAGCACCCGGTCGTTTTGCGACAGCAGCGCCTCGCGTAGCGGAGGTATGTCATTGCCCTGCTGCGCCATGACTTCCTCGATATTGGCAACCACCGCTCCCTGCACGAGGATGTCAGTTGCGCCGATCGTGATCACCACGGTTTCCTCGGGCTTCTTCTCCGAGATCGACTCCGGCAACGTCAGGTCTTTCTGGTTTTCCAGCGTCTGCACGTCCGCCGAGTTCACCAGCAGGAAGAATACGAGGATCGTAAAGATGTCCATTAGCGACACGAGGTTCAGGCCACCGGCGCCCTTGTTACGCTTGTGGTGCTTCTCCATGCGTTTGGCGCGACCAGACTTGACCATTACGAGGCACCTCCGGGCAGGACCGGTGCGTCACCGATAGAAATGTTGGGAAACAGATCGGAGCGTTCCACGACGTCAGATTCCTCACTGACCTCCTGGGCTACACGTACCGTGTCCATCACCTGTACGAGCGTATCGTAGGCAATGTCCTGCTCGAGCAGAATCGACGCATCCGTCTTCTCGGGATAACGTTCCTTGAGCTCAGTGAGCTTCACCGCAAGCGCCGCATAGTCGTAACCGTCGTCGGTGTTCGGGTAAATCCCGAGCAGACCCTGGTTACGATCGCCGACCTCAATCTTGTCCTGCCGAACGATGACTTCCAGCTGGAAGACCTGTTCCTCCGGTGCCACGGGCTCGCTAGAGGATCCCGGCAAATTCAATTCGAGAATTGCCAGGCGCGAGAACACCGCGGTAATCAGCAGGAACGGAACCAGGATTACCATCAGGTTCATGAAGGCCGTGATGTTGAGTTCAGCCGTCTCCGTATTATGGCGACGGCCGCCTCGGCGGCTGCGGATCATTGGTTTATGCTCCCTGCGACTTCAGCTGACGCTCGGTTACCGCGTTCAGGAACTTGACGCTGGCCATCTCGAGGCTGTCGACGAGCGCGTTGGTCTTCGTCTGCAGCAGCGAATGAATCAGCAGCAACGGAATTGCCGCCATCAGGCCGAATGCCGTCGTGTTCATCGCGGTCGAAATTGCTCTTGAGAGCATGTCCGCCTTCTCAGCGGGGTTGGCATTTGCAACGGCGGTAAACGCCGCGATCAGGCCCATAATCGTTCCGAGCAGGCCAAGCAGCGTTGCAATATTTGCGAGCGTCGCGATGTAATGCGTGCGCTTCTCGAGACGCGGCAGCACCTCCATGAGGCTCTCTTCCATCGCTTTCTCGATGTCGTCACGACGACGTGCCGACTTCACGCGGTACAGGCCGTAGGTCAGGATCGAACCGATCGCCGCTTTCGACTTCGCCGTATGCT
>JBCAZN010000365.1:0-3151 GCA_038533035.1 Pseudomonadota bacterium | reverse complement strand
TTTTCTCGACGTTTACGACGAGAAAACTCGGCACGTCGACAGCGAACATCGCCATCGCATTGCGCGGCTCCTGGTAGTAGCCGCCGAACCAGTTCAGGTGGGTCGCTGCGACGACATCGTCCAGCGCACGTACGCGATTGATATAGGAAATGGGCAACGATTGCGTGAAGTTGATCTTGTTGACGACAACCAGGCGGTCATCAGCGGACAGCTCAACCCCGGAATCGAACGCCTGTTGAAACGCGGTCAGGGTGCCGAAAATCATGAACGCGATGAACGTCGCAAACAGCGTCAGGAACAGCCGCATTTTTTTGCGCGTGAAGTTCTTGAAGATCAGGTATAGATCTTTCACGCCGCGAGATCTTTTTCGACAAACACGCCCTTGTCGAGATGCAGCGTCCGTTTCGCGTACTTGGCGGCGGCAGGATCGTGCGTCACCATCACGATGGTTTTGCCGTAGTCATTATTCAGGGTCTGCAAAATACCCAGAATTTCATCGGCCGTTTCACGATCAAGATCGCCCGTCGGCTCGTCGCAAAGCAACAGCTTGGGATCAGAAACCAGCGCACGCGCAATAGCCACACGCTGCTGTTGGCCACCCGACATCTCTGCCGGCATGTGTTTCGCGCGGTCCGCCAGGCTGACCAGCTCAAGTGCGGCCGCGACGCTCTGTTTGCGCTGCGATCGACTCAATGAGGTCAGCAGCAGCGGCAACTCGACGTTGCGCTGCGCATTCAGCATCGGCATCAGATTGTAAAACTGAAAAATGAAGCCGATGTTGTTGGCACGCCAGGCGGCCAACTGGCTCTCAGACAGGGTATCGACCCGATTGCCATCAAACAGAATTTCGCCGGATGTGGGCTGATCGACGCCGCCGAGCATGTTCAGCAAGGTGGTTTTTCCCGAACCCGACGGACCCATGATGGCCAGGAAATCACCGCGCGCTATCGACATGTCGAGCCCGTCAAATACGATGATGGTCTCTTTTCCCTTGACGAATTTTTTGGAAACGCCTTTCAGATCAAAAAGTATGTCGTCACTCATTTTCGCTCCTTAGGAAGGCGACTTTGACGCCCATGTCCGGAAGTATTCGTTGATCGCGGTCATCAATGCCAATGCGTACCTTAACCGTCGCCTTGGCCCGATCCGCTGTCGGAATTATCGCCACAACAGAGGCAGCGATGTCCCAATCGGGATACGCGTCGAGATTTGCCAATACGCGCTGGCCGGTGAAAACACGGCCGATGAACGCTTCGTTGACATCGACCTCGATTTCAAGCGAGTCCATGTCAACAATGGTGCAGATGCCGGTACGAGTAAAGCCGCCACCGGCTGAACCGGGAGATACGATCTCCCCTTTTTGTGCATTTTTGACCGTAACGACGCCCGCGAACGGCGCCGTAATCACGTGATCGTCGAGGCGCTCTCGCTGCCGTGCAATCTCAAGCTGCAACACGGCAAGATCTGCCTGTGTGCGTTCCAGCGTGGCGCGCTGCGCGTCGAAGCTGGCCGCCGCCTGTGTCAGGTCTGCCTCGGACACCAGGTTTTGCGGTCGCAGTCGTTCTGCCCGATTGTAGACGCGCTCCGCCTCAGACAGATTGGCGCGCGTCGTTTCAACGGTTGCGCGTTGTGATGCAAGCCGCGCAACAGCCAGGTCATAGTCGACCTGTGCCAACGCGCTGTCGAGTCGTGCCAGCACCTGGCCGGCCTCGACGATCATGCCTTCCTCGACGTTCACTTCCGTGATGAGCCCTGTGATCTGCGACGAAACAGTCGCGATACGTCGCGCGGTGACGTAGCCGGAGGCATTCAAAATCTGTTCGCTGGTCGACACCGTTCGGGTCGCGGGCGACGCCTCGGCGATATTTCCAGAGGCCGACGAGGGCTGCGTCTCACTACCGACCGTCGATGCGGCCGCTGCTGTCACTTCGCTTCGACCCTCTGGCGCCAGCCACGCCGTCACAGCGGCCCCGGCAATGGCGGCAACAATGGCGACACCAACAACGGCTGCCAGCTTCATACCCTGCGCGGGTTTTTGCGTTCGGTCGATTTTGAGCTGATCCAGCAGCTCGCTTTTATTTGACATTATTTTTGCGGCAGTAAAAGCACAGTCTAACGAAACATTGATGAAAAGAAAGCCGGGCTGGGCCCGAGCGGTGCAGTTATTACTCGTCGTAATAGAAGACTTCGCTGATCGGCCTGTCGAATTGCTTTGCGATCAGGAACGCAGCCTCCAGCGACGGCGAGTACTTCTCTTTTTCGATGGCAACGATGGTTTGTCGTGTCACACCGATGGCATCGGCGAGTTGCTGTTGCGTCATCTCGCCGTGCTCGAAGCGCAGCGTGCGAATGTGGTTTTTGACCTTGGTTTTCGCCATCAGGCGCCCACGCGATAGTAAACGATCTGCGCGGCATATTTGACGGCTTCGGCGATCGCCATTGCCAGTAATATCGCGACGCCAACCGTCAAGGCCGTTACGGATTCGGCGTCTGGTTTAAAGTACTCAGCCATTATCTGGCCAACGACAATTAGCAACAGGACACTGAATACGTGACTCGCGATGCGTTCGGCCTTGAGCTCAATCATCCGATCGCGTTCGTCGGTGTCATAGCCCCACAGCGCAATCACGCCGTGATAGACCGAGAGGATAATGATCATCGCGACGATCCAGCCAACGCTGATGGCGATCAGCGGCGCTGAACTTTCCGAGGTGCTGGCAAGATACGCGGCCTTGGGGAAGTACCAACCGCTGACCAGTAACAGTCCGACGAGGGACCCCCAGGCGCTTTTCTCTTCAAACGACATTCTGCACTCCAGATAGTGATTCAAACGTTGGAATGCAGTGTAAATAATCTTGGACATGATGTCAAAAATCTTTGACATTCTAGTTTCGAGGTAGCCAAGACCAAAAAAAAGGCCGGGCATTGCCCGGCCTTTCTCTTATTGCAGTGATATTGCGGTTCGTCGCTCCTGCACATCCATGTGCTCCGCGATGTTAGACCGTCCTGGTCGTTACATCATACCGCCCATGCCGCCCATGCCACCCATGTCCGGCATTGCCGGAGCAGCCGCTTCGTCCTGCGGTGCGTCAGCGACCATTGCTTCTGTGGTAAGCAAAAGCCCAGACACCGAGGCAGCGTTTTGCAAGGC
>JBCAZN010000364.1:0-3153 GCA_038533035.1 Pseudomonadota bacterium | reverse complement strand
AGCGTCGTGTAGTACGTCACGGCCTGGCGCACGGCTTCGGCGCGAATCGACAACGATTCGACGATCGCCTGTTTGCCTTCTGTCGTGTTCACGATCAGGTCGATCTCGCCATTCTTGATCATATCAACAATATGCGGGCGGCCTTCGCGAACCTTGTTTGCCCGGCGGCAAGGCACACCGGCTTTTGCCAGGTATTCTGCCGTACCATGGGTCGCCACGATTTCAAAGCCCATATCCATGAGGAGTTTCGCCAGCTCGATGGCGCCATCCTTGTCGCGATTACGCACAGACAGCAATGCAGCACCCTGGCGCGGCAGGATTACGCCCGACGCGAGCTGCGCCTTGGCATAGGCCTCGCCAAAGGTGCGACCGACGCCCATGACCTCGCCCGTCGACTTCATTTCGGGCCCAAGGATCGGGTCAGACCCCGGGAACTTGATGAATGGAAACACAGCTTCCTTGACCGAAAAATAATCCGGAATGCGCTGGTTCACGAAGCCCTGCTTCGCGAGTGTTTCGCCGACCATCACTTTCGCCGCAATTTTGGCGAGCGGGATGCCGATCGCTTTCGACACGAACGGTGCAGTGCGGGACGCGCGTGGATTGACTTCCAGGAGGTATACCGCATCACCCTGGATCGCGAACTGCGTATTCATCAGACCAACGACATTCAGCCCCTGCGCAAGCTTGACCACCTGGGTTTCGAGCTCGGCCTGAATCTCGGGCGTCAAGCTAAACGGCGGCAGTGAGCAACCGGAATCGCCGGAATGCACGCCTGCCTGCTCGATGTGCTCCATAACACCGCCGATCAGTACACGTTCACCGTCGGCAATGCAGTCGACGTCCACCTCGGTGGCAAGATCGAGGAACCGATCGAGCAGTACCGGGCTGTCATTCGAGACATCGATGGCGGCGTCCATGTAAGCCGCAAGATCGTCGTCATTGTGCACGATCTCCATGGCGCGCCCACCGAGGACATAAGACGGGCGTACCACGAGCGGATAGCCAACGTCCGGCGCCAGCGCGAGGGCCTCGTCCTTGCTGCTCGCGGTGCGGTTCGGCGGCTGCTTCAGGCCCAGCTCTTCAACCAGCGCCTGGAATCGCTTGCGATCCTCGGCGAGATCGATCGAATCCGGACTGGTGCCAATAATCGGGGCACCGGCTTCCTCAAGGTCGCGCGCGAGTTTCAACGGCGTCTGGCCGCCGTACTGCACGATGACGCCTTTCGGTTTTTCGAGATCAATGATTTCCATGACGTCTTCAAACGTCAGGGACTCGAAATAGAGTCGGTCCGATGTGTCGTAGTCGGTCGAGACGGTCTCCGGGTTGCAGTTGACCATGATGGTCTCAAAGCCCGTCTCCCGGAGCGCCAGCGCCGCGTGCACACAGCAATAGTCGAACTCGATACCCTGCCCGATGCGGTTGGGACCACCGCCCAGGATCATGATCTTGGGTTTGTCGGTTGGATTCGCCTCGCACTCTTCCTCGTAAGTCGAGTACATGTAGGCTGTCGTGGTCGCGAATTCCGCGGCGCAGGTATCGACGCGTTTGTAGACAGGTCGAACGTTGAACTCGAGACGACGCTTGCGAACAGCGGCCTCCTTGACGTTCAGCACCTTGGCGATGCGTGCGTCGGCAAAGCCCTTGCGCTTGAGCGCGCGCAACATTGCCTCATCGAGGCCGGCAAGACCTGATTCACGGATTTTTTCTTCTTCGTTTACAAGGTCAGCGATCTGCACCAGGAACCAGGGATCGATTCCCGTTACTTTCGCGACATCTTCAAACGAGTACCCGTGCCGCAGTGCGTCCGCGACATACAGCAAGCGGCTTGGCCCCGGAATCCGGAGCTCGTGACGCAGGGCGTCGCGATCGGCGTCGGAGGCAACAGGTCCGCATATCTCGTCGAGGCCCGTAATGCCGGTCTCGAGGCCGCGCAGCGCCTTTTGCAGCGACTCCTGAAAATTGCGCCCCATCGACATGACTTCCCCGACGGACTTCATCTGCGTCGTCAATCGATCGTTAGCGCCAGGGAACTTCTCAAACGTGAAGCGCGGAATTTTCGTTACGACGTAGTCGATTGTTGGCTCGAACGACGCCGGTGTTGCGCCGCCCGTGATGTCGTTCTTGAGCTCATCGAGCGTGTAGCCGACGGCCAGCTTCGCCGCGACCTTGGCGATCGGGAAGCCTGTCGCTTTCGAGGCCAGCGCCGACGACCGCGACACACGCGGATTCATTTCAATGATCAGTACACGGCCCGTTTCCGGGTCAATTGCGAACTGCACGTTGGAGCCGCCCGTTTCTACGCCAATCTTGCGCAGGACGTCGATCGATGCATCGCGAAGCCGCTGGTACTCTTTGTCCGTAAGCGTTTGCGCGGGTGCGACCGTAATCGAGTCGCCCGTATGCACACCCATCGGATCAAAATTTTCGATCGCACAGACGATGATGCAGTTGTCGTTCTTGTCGCGCACGACCTCCATCTCGAATTCTTTCCAGCCGATGACAGATTCTTCGATCAGTACCTCGGTGGTCGGCGACATTTCGAGACCGTGCGAAATTATGCGCTCGAACTCCTCGCGATTGTAGGCAATACCGCCGCCGGTACCGCCCATCGTGAACGAGGGTCGAATGATGGTCGGAAAGCCAATGCCCTTTTGCTTTTCCAGCGCCTCTTCGAGGGAGTGTGCAATTTCGGCACGCGGGCTTTCGAGGCCGATCTCGGACATCGCCTTGCGGAACAGGTCGCGGTCCTCAGCCATGTCGATGGCCTCGCGCTTCGCGGCGATCAACTCGACATCAAACTTCTCCAGTACCCCTTCGCGCGCCAGATCTAGCGCGCAATTCAGGCCGGTCTGGCCACCCATCGTCGGGAGGATCGCGTCAGGCCGTTCCTTGGCGATGATGCGCTCGACCGCCGTCCAGTGCACCGGCTCGATGTAGATTGCATCGGCCATTTCCGGGTCCGTCATGATCGTCGCCGGGTTCGAATTCACAAGAATGACCCGGTAACCCTCTTCGCGCAGAGCCTTGCATGCCTGCGCGCCCGAGTAATCAAACTCACAGGCCTGGCCGATCACGATGGGACCGGCACCTATAATCAGGATGCTGTCGATGTCAGTGCGTTTGGGCATATTCGGTGCGTTGCTCGATTAT
>JBCAZN010000363.1:0-3165 GCA_038533035.1 Pseudomonadota bacterium | reverse complement strand
GCTCTCGATCTCGCCACAGCATGCCGCAATGCATTCTTCTTCCTGCTTGAGGAAAATCTTGCCATCCGCCGTCGACTCACCGGTCTTGATGCCAAGCTTGCCTTCGACATGCTGCACAATGTCGTCGGCGCCGCGCAGCATGCACGAGATGTTGGTGCAGATAGACACTTCGTTGCGACCAACTTCACGCGTCTGGAACATCGAGTAGAACGTGCCGACCTCGTACACCTGAATCGTCGGCAAATCGAGGTAGTCGGCCACCGCATTCATCTGCTCGGCGGTTAGCCAGCCCTGGTTTTCATGCTGCACGAGGTGCAAGGCACGAATCACGGCCGAGCGCTGCTGGTCTTCGGGAAAGCGAACCTTCCATGCATCGATTTCTTCGCGGACGTGCGCGGAAAGTTCGTAGCTCATCGATCCACCTCCCCGAATACGATGTCCTGGGTTCCAATAACAGCGACGACATCTGCCAGCATGTGGCCTTCCACCATCTCCGACATTGCGGATAAGTGTGCAAAACCCGGCGCGCGAATTTTCAGGCGATACGGCTTGTTGGCGCCGTCGGAAATTATGTAGGCACCGAACTCGCCTTTCGGGTGCTCCACGGCTGCATAGGCCTCACCGACAGGTACGCAGTAGCCTTCCGTAAACAGTTTGAAGTGATGAATCAGCGACTCCATGTCGTCCTTCATCTCAACGCGCGTCGGCGGCGATATCTTGTGGTCGTCGGCAGCAACCGGACCCGGGTTCTCGCGCAGCCAGTCGATGCACTGCTTGATGATGCGATTGGACTGGCGCATCTCTTCAACGCGCACCAGGTAACGGTCATAGCAGTCACCGTTCAGACCAACCGGAATATCGAAATCCATGCGATCGTAAACTTCGTATGGCTGTTTCTTACGCAGATCCCATTCAATACCTGAGCCACGCAACATCGGCCCCGAAAAGCCCAGTTGCATCGCACGCTCGGGCGACACGACCGCGATGTTCACGGTGCGTTGCTTCCAGATGCGATTATCGGTCAGCAGCGTTTCGTACTCGTCGACGCAGGCCGGGAACCGATTCGTAAAGTCTTCGATGAAATCCAGCATCGAGCCTTCACGCGTTTCGTTCATCTTCGCGAGCTGCTTTTTGCTGCGGAACTTTGACTCGGCGTATTTCGGCATTGAGTCCGGCAGGTCACGGTACACGCCACCGGGACGATAGTACGTGGCATGCATACGCGTACCCGAGACAGCTTCATAACAGTCCATCAGGTCTTCGCGCTCGCGGAAGCAGTACAGGAACATCGTCATCGCGCCAATGTCGAGGCCATGCGCGCCGAGCCACATCAGGTGATTCAGGATGCGCGTGATCTCGTCGAACATGACGCGGATATACTGCGCACGTTCGGGCACTTCAACGCCCAGCAATTTCTCGATGGCCATTACGTAGCCGTGCTCGTTACACATCATCGAGACGTAGTCGAGGCGGTCCATGTAGCCAATCGACTGGTTGAACGGTTTGGACTCGGCGAGCTTCTCGGTTGCGCGATGCAACAGGCCGACGTGCGGGTCCGCCTTTTGGATCGTCTCGCCTTCGATCTCCAGAACCAGCCGCAACACGCCATGCGCTGCCGGATGCTGCGGCCCGAAATTCATCGTATAGCTTTGAATCTCAGCCATCGTTCGTATCCTTGAGATCAGCCGAGTAGCGGTTGTCATCTCGAATCACGCGCGGCACCAGCGTACGCGGTTCGATGCTTACCGGTTTGTAGGCAACGCGACCCTGCTCCTCGTCGTACGCGATCTCGACGTTGCCCATCAGCGGGAAGTCTTTGCGGAACGGGTGACCAATAAATCCGTAGTCCGTCAGGATGCGGCGCAGGTCCGGATGCCCATCGAACAGGATGCCGTACAGGTCAAACGCTTCGCGTTCAAACCAGTTGGCGCCATTCCAGATATCGACTACGGACTTCACCATCGGCGGATTACTCGCGCCCGTGTAGACGCGCAGGCGCAACCGAAGATTGTTCTGAATGGACAGCAGGTGATAAACGACAGCGAAGCGCTTTGGATCGAACTCGTCCGCCTCGTCAAGGATGACAGCCTCACGTTCGACGCCACGACTATAGCCGGTATCCGTGGCGCTATTGGTCTTCCACTCGTCGCTGCCATAAGACAGGTAGTCGACGCCACAAACGTCCACGAGCATTTCGAAACCGAATTCGGCGTCATTGCGCAACGTGGTCGCCACCTCGGTGAGGTCGTCTTTATCCAGTTCGTAGGTCAGTTCGCCGCAATTTGACGGCACACGTTCCAGCTGCTCGCCGAAGCGTGCATCGATCTTGCTCGCAAGTGTCTCGTAACGATCAGTCATGAATCCAGGTCTGCGTGTTTACCGGGCGATGGTGCTGGTACGGCGAATTTTCTTTTGCAGCTGGATCAGGCCGTAGATCAGCGCTTCTGCCGTAGGAGGACACCCGGGAACATAGACGTCGACCGGCACAACGCGATCGCAGCCCCGGACAACCGAATAAGAGTAGTGGTAGTAACCGCCGCCGTTCGCGCATGAGCCCATCGAAACGACCCAACGCGGCTCCGGCATCTGGTCGTAAACCTTGCGCAACGGCGCCGCCATCTTGTTGGTGAGCGTGCCAGCGACGATCATGCAGTCGGACTGGCGTGGGCTGGGGCGGAAAATGATGCCAAAGCGATCAAGGTCGTAACGGGCGGCGCCTGCCTGCATCATCTCGACCGCGCAGCACGCCAATCCGAACGTCATCGGCCAGAGCGAGCCTGTGCGTGCCCAGTTCATCAGGGCATCGACTTTCGCGACCGCAAAGCCTTTTTTCTGCAGGCTAACGCCCGCTTCGCCGGCGCCGTTGTCGGCCACGCTGGACTCGGCGGTGTTATCTAGTCCCACTCGAGGGCCCCTTTCTTCCATTCGTAAATGAATCCAACCACGAGGATCGCCAGGAACAACGCCATCGCAATGAGTCCGAATTTGCCAACCGCATCCAGCGATACGGCCCACGGAAACAGGAAGGCGATCTCGAGATCGAAAATAATGAACAGGATGGCGACGAGGTAATAGCGCACGTCAAATTTCATGCGGGAGTCGTCAAACGCCTCAAATCCGCACTCGTACGGCCAGAAAGACGAGGAAAAATTGTCGCCGTACGAG
>JBCAZN010000362.1:0-3168 GCA_038533035.1 Pseudomonadota bacterium | reverse complement strand
GCCAGCCATTCCTTATCCGCTGCGACCGTTGCCATGACCTTAATTCACTCAAATACTTGCAATTTAAAAGTAATATCATAACAATCCGGGTATCGCAACTATCGACCGGACTGCCATGAGTCGCCAGAATCGCCGTGACAAATCGAGCTGCCCGATCAGCTACAGCCTCGATCTGTTTGGTGATCGCTGGACGCTGGTCGTGCTGCGCGACCTGATCCTGTGGGGTAAATCGCGCTTCGCGGAACTGCAGGCGTCGGATGAGCAGATCGCGTCAAACATCCTGAGCGATCGCCTGAAACGACTCGAGGACAATGGCTTCATTGCCATGGGCACCGATCCCGAGGATGCGCGTAAAAAGATTTATTCGCCCACCGAGAAAGGCCTGAGCCTCACACCGGTGCTGCTTGAAATAGCGGCCTGGGGCGCCGCGAACGACCCGTTCACGGGTGCACCGGACGGCTTTGCCGAAGCATTCTATGCAGACCGCGAGGGCTACTACGCAGAGCACCGCGAGCGTATTGCGGCTCTACGGCAAAACGCCGCGGATTAGCCATCCCGGCATCAATTGGCCTGCCAGCGCCGAGCGCGTAAACTGCGCGCATGAACAAGTACCGACTGATTGCGTTATTTGCACTGCTGTCACCGGCGATTGCATGCGCCGAACTGACCATCGAACAGCTGACCGTGCAGGCGCGACTCGTGGAAAGCGCCGAACCCATCAGCACGGCGCCGCGCTGGTCCGGGCGTCCCGACAAAATTGTCATCCGGGATCGCGGTGTGACCCTCGACGAGTACGAGGGCGTCGAGATTGTGCTGGTTGAGAGCGAAAGCGAGATGCTCGAGCACATGGATGGCGCTGATGCCATCGTCGGGTATTGCAGCGAGGACCTGCTCAACGCCGGGCATGATCTCGTCTGGGTACAGATTTACTGGGCAGGTGTCGAGCGCTGCCTCGAACGGCCGCAACTGGCGAGCGGCGAAGTCGTACTCAGCAACATGCAGAAGATGTCTTCGCCGGCGATTGCAGAACACGCCTTCATCATGGGTATGTCTTTGTCGCGCATGTTACCCAGCTACGGACGCGTGATGGATGCCGGCGAGTGGAATGGCTGGCGCGGCGACTTCGTTGAAAACATGCGACCTGTCGCCGGGCAAAACCTGCTTGTCGTCGGGTTGGGTGGAATCGGTTCGGAAGTGGCGCGCCTCGGTCACGCCATGGGTATGACAGTCACCGGGACGCGCAACAGCTCCCGCGATGGACCCGATTACGTGAAATATGTCGGTCTCTCTCATGAGCTGCATGATCTTGCCGCCGAGGCCGATATCATCGTCAGTGCTTTGCCATTAACCACGGCAACGCGTGGAATTTTTGACGCCGATTTCTTTGCGGCCGCAAAACCAGGCGCGTTGTTTGTGAACGTCGGTCGCGGCGCGAGCGTCGTCACTGCAGACCTGATGGCCGCGCTCGACAGCGGCCAGATCGGCGGTGCCGGCCTCGACGTTACAGATCCCGAGCCGCTGCCGCCGGAGCACCCACTCTGGCAGTACCACAACGTCATCATTACACCCCACGTAGCGGGAGCCGGTGGCACACAGGAACGCCACGCTGTATTGCTGCGCGAAAACCTGCGGCGTTTTGTTGCCGGCGAAAAACTGCTGAACGTTGTCGACCCCGAGAAGGGCTACTGAGCTTGGTCGACGTACCCGTTAAGAAGTATCGCGTACGGCGCGCCAAAAAATGGGCGCAGCGCAATCTTGTGCCATTTTCGCTGCGCGCTAACAAGATAGCGCGCAAGTGGACGAAGCCCGATCTGCAGGCGTGGCCGGTAGAGGCGCTCAATGATGCACCCGGACTCGACCGTTACGAATACAGCTGGTTGTCACAGAACGGCGAGGACGGCGTTATTCGCCACCTGTTTGAAGAGATCGGGTACAAGTCACGCTGGCTCGTCGAATTTGGTTTTGCTGCCAAGCAATGCAATGCGTTACGGCTGCTGGTGCACGAAGACTTTAACGGCCTTCTTATGGATGGCAGCGCCGAAAACGTGGACTTTTGCAATCATGCCGCGTGGAAACTCGGTCTCGATGGCGTAACCGCCGTGCAGGCATTCATCACACGGGACAACCTAGAGTCCCTGATCACCGAAAATGGCGTACCGCGCGAAATCGACTTCCTGTCGCTTGACGTTGATGGAAACGACTACTGGTTCTGGCAGACGCTCGAATGCATCTCGCCCCGTGTCGTCTGTATCGAGTACAACGCAGGACTGGGTCCGGACTGGTCGTGCACGGTGCCGTACGACGATAAATTTGAGCGTTATGCGATGCACCCAAGTGGCTTCTTTCATGGCGCGTCGCTGGCGGCCATGGCATCGCTTGGCAAGAAAAAAGGCTACTACCTGATCGGCTGCGACCGTACCGGTACCAATGCTTTTTTCCTGCGCGATGACGTTCGCGTGGATGGCGTACCTGCGCTGACCACGCGCGAAGCCTTTCGACCGCACGCCAACTGGCTGGGACGCGGCATCTCGGAAGAACAGCAACTCGAGATTATGAAGTCGATGCCGTTCGTCGAGGTATGACCCTGACACCCGTCGACGCGCACGGTCGTCACAGTGCCGCCGACATGCGTGCAGCGATCCGTTCGCGCGCCAACGCGGATATCGCAACGCATTCGACACGCTTTTTCAAATCCGGCAAAGGTGAGTATGGCGAAGGCGACCGCTTTCACGGTGTGCGCGTGCCGGTTGTTCGATCCCTCGTAAAGAATTTCCGCGACGCGCCCTTGCGATCCGTGGTTGCGCTGCTGAAGTCTCCCTGGCACGAGGAACGACTGTTCGCCGTGTTGCTGTTGGCGGAGCAATACAAACGCGGCGATGCAGTCCGCAAACAGGCTGTGTTTGATACCTATATCGAGTATCGCCGCTTTGTAAATAATTGGGATATCGTCGACAGTTCAGCGCACAAGATTATGGGGCCACACCTGGAGCATGGGCCCCGCGACTTGCTCTACGAGCTGGCGGTCGCGGAGTCGTTGTGGGATCGGCGGATCGCGATGATGGCGACCTACCATTACATTCGTCAGGACGATTTCGTTGATACGCTGAAACTGGCTCGAATTCTGCGCGATGACGAGCACGACCTGATCCACAAGATCGTTGGCTGGAT
>JBCAZN010000361.1:0-3188 GCA_038533035.1 Pseudomonadota bacterium | reverse complement strand
GACACAACTGACGCCCGACGCCGCGGTGGCTTTGCGAGCATTGACAGGCGCGGCCTGACAGCAAGCCTGCAACAGCGCGGCGACGCTGTCAGCGCCCTGCTTGCTGATCGCGACGGCGAGTCAGGTTTTATTAATAGCTTGCTGCTGGCTACGCGGCAGGCGCTGACTTCCGTACATTCACAGCTCAACTATCGGGATTCTGTAATCGATACGTTTGCCTGAATTGGAACGCTTTAGTACCGTCCCGTGATCGCGCCGTTGGGCAAGTAACAATACGGTGTAAGATTAGACAACGCCCATATTCTGAGAGACCCAGACACAATGAGCATCTGGAAAAAACCTGTCGACTTAGCGGCAATAAACGCCGCGTCGCAGGGTCGCGCGAGTGACACGCTGGGCATCCGGATCACAGAAATCGGGGAAGATTTTGTGCGCGGGGAGCTTCAGGTCGAGCCGCGCGTGCAACAGCCTTTCGGTTTGTTGCACGGAGGGGTCTCCTGCGTTCTCGCGGAAACTCTCGGCTCAATCGGCGGCGCGCTCGCCTGTGACGAGAAGTTCGGTGTCGTCGGTGTGGACATCAACGCGACCCACATGAATGGTGTTCGCAGCGGCAAGGTTATCGGCACAGCGCGTCCACTGAAGCTCGGGCGGCGGATGCAATTCTGGTCGATCGATATTGAAGACGAGGACGGACGCCCGGTTTGTGCCGCGCGCCTGTCCACGGCCGTCGTTCCTACGCCTGAAAGAACCTGAGTATCGACTCGCGTTCGCTTACTTGAAAGCGAACTGGACGCCTAGCTGACCGCGGACGCTTTCCTCATAGACTTCGGCTTTGACGAACCAGGACAGTTGGTCATAGTCGGCGATGCCGCCGGAAAATTCGTTCGCGAACGCGTGGCCGAAATCGAGAAAATCTTCAGTAAGTTCCGCTCTCGGCCCGAAACGTCGCTCGGCATAGGCGTAATAGACGTACCAGTCGACGGGCCGGTTACCCAGGTTGAAACTGCGCTCCATGCCGGCGACGAACTTGGCGGCATTCGCGGCCGTGTTCTGGATAGCCTCTACAGAGTACACGACGGCGTTTGCTGACTCGTAGCGCAGCTCTGCGCGCAGGAATTCGTCATCGAGCATGTGCTCGAAGCCAAGTTCGTACGACCATTCGTCAGAGAGAACTGCGGAGTACTCGATTTCTGCGTAATTCAGCTCCTGCGCTGGTGACAGTGCCCGCTGCGCCCTTCGATCGCCGAGCTCGGCCAGAACAATTTCCCACGAAGCCGATTCCGTTCGCAGCACGCCGCGCGCGCCCTTGAGCCAGCCGTTCTCCGATAGCCCGGTTGACGACACTCTGCCCTTGTAGGTCGGGATGGTGCCCAACTCGAGCTTGCCGCGTTCGTTCTCGAAACGAACAAATAGCCTGCGAAAGTGAATCTCGTTGGATCTGGAATCGGCATTCATCGTATTCCAGGTCGAGCTGTATGCGGTGCCGGTTGCAATGAAGGCGTGCACCGAAACGCCGCCATCGAATGCATAGCCGGGCTCTGCGCGGAAACGGTACTGTCCGCGTTCGTCGATTTTGCTCGTGTCGTCATAGCGCACCGAGACATCGCCGCCAAGCTGGAACTGGGCCGCGGCCGGTGATGCCGCAGTGATGGCAATGACTGCAAGCAACGACTGCAGCCGGCTTTGGTTTAGCTTGAAAATGATCGTCGCCCTTGAATGTGCGGTGGTTTGCGGCGGCGAAGTTTACAGGCCCTTGCGGGCCGGATCCAGCATGTACCGTACATCAAGGATATTGCCGGGCGCGCTCAAAGAACCAGGCCCGGCGTTTGGTCACTGGCTGTCATGCGCAGCTCCAAATAGTCTGTCCGAGCCTGCCTCGGACAAGAGGCAGCGGCACCAGAGGTGCCGCTGCGGGACTGCCGCGATCAGTCGGTGGTGATACGCGTAAGCTTGATGGTACCGGTAGACACCGGCATGACAGGGTTGCCGTCCAGGTCGGTGAAAGTCGTCTCAAAGTCGCCAGTTACTAACTTTCGTGACTTGTCGAGATAAAGGTTGCCGTTCACCGTAATAATGGTATTTGGCAGTATCGCATTGAACGGCGAAACGATGGTCACGAAACGAACCGCAAAGCTGCGCCGGCCGCTGCGCTTCCAGACGCCGTGCCCTGCGCCGAATAGCGGATCCGCGTTGGACATCGTGCCATCGCGATGTATGGCCCCGATATTAATGAACCCCGGACCTCCGCCATCAGGCTGGCCCTCGATGACCCAGGCACCCACGATTCCCTTTTGCCCTGGACTTGCCTCTGCGAGCTCCGGTGTCGCAATTGCCAGCGTTAATAGTACAACGCCCGTCATCGCATACTTTACAAATGTCGCCATTGTGTTCATTTCCTGACTCCTGGTTGGTTGCTGAAATCGTCGCGTGGTGGCTGCGACGACATGGCGTTACCATAGGAGCGTTCGATTCATGCCGTCTTGACTTAACGATGATCAAACGATGATTTCTTCGAGTGACCAGCACCGATGACCGATTTGCCGGATTCGATTCGGTTCGGCGACTTTGAAATACAAGTCCCGGCACGTCAGCTGCTCCGTGCCGGCGAAGACATTGTGTTGCAGCCCAAGGTTTTCGATACGCTACTTCTGCTCGCGCAAAACGCAGGTCGTGTCGTCGCCAAAGACGAACTGTTGAACGAAGTCTGGGCGGGCACGATCGTGACGGAAAACGCCATCGCGCGTGTCATCAGTGTGCTGCGCAAGGCGTTGGATGACAAAAGTAGCCCGGCCCGGTTTATTCGCGCGGTTCCACGGGTCGGTTACCAGTTCATCGCCCCGATAGAACAGCAAGATGCCGTCGAAAATGAACGGGCGCTCGCCGTCCTGCCGTTCCGGCATCTGGCAGACCTCGATGCGGAACGCGGTCTCGGCCTCGGCATCGCCGAGGCGCTGATCAGCCGGCTGAGTCAGCTACCTGACCTTGTCGTGAGGCCATTGAGTAGTTCCAGCGAAGCATTGAGCAGGCTCGGTGAGCCAATCAAGGTTGCGCGTTACCTGCAGGCCAGTGACTACCTCGAGGGTTCGGTGCAACTATCCCGCGATAGTGTGCATGGCGAAGATCTCGCCGGCCGGCACGTCAATGATCTCGGACCAATATGGAGTTTCATTTGTGCTGGACAGCAGGCG
>JBCAZN010000360.1:0-3189 GCA_038533035.1 Pseudomonadota bacterium | reverse complement strand
CAGGCCAAAACCATTCGCCTGAGCACCGAGGCGCGCCGGTTGCTTGATCTCGAAGTGCCCTCGCTGAAGCCTGACGAACTGATTAGCGCGATTCTCCGGATGCGCGTTGACCTGCTCTGGAACGGCGGCATCGGCACCTACGCGAAAGCGAGTAACGAGGGTCATGCGGACGCGGGCGATCGTGCCAACGACGCCGTTCGAGTGGATGCCAACGAACTGCGCTGCAAAGTCATCGGCGAAGGCGGCAATCTCGGTTTGACGCAACTGGCGCGCGTTGAATACAGCCAGTGTGGTGGCCGCATCAACACCGACTTTATCGACAACTCGGCGGGCGTCGACAGCTCGGACCGCGAGGTCAACATCAAAATTCTGTTGAGTGACGTTGCCAAGCATAAGGGCATGACGCGGGCGAAACGCGATGCGCTGCTTGAATCGATGACGGATGATGTCGCAGAACTGGTATTGCGCAACAATTACCTGCAGACGCAGTCGATCAGCATGAGCGAAATGCTGTCGCCGCAACGCATTGATGAAACAGCGAGCCTGATCATCAACCTGGAGCGCTCAGGTCTGCTCAATCGTAGTATTGAATACCTGCCGGACGAAGCGGAGATCGATGAGCGCCGCAATCTCAAACTCGGCTTTACGCGTCCGGAACTCGCTGTAGTACTGAGCTATGCCAAGATCGATCTATATAACGGCCTGATCGGCTCGGGTGAGTCTCTGGTCGATTTCCTCGCCATCGATCCGCAGCGGTACTTCCCGGCCGTGCTGCGCAAACGTTACGCGGACCTGCTGCCGTCGCACCGCCTGAGTCGCGAGATTCTCGCAACGCTGGTTGCGAACGACCTCGTCAATCGCATGGGTCCCGCGTTCGTCAAACGCATGCAGGCGGACACCGGCGCCAATATCGTGACGGTCGCAAGAGCCTACGAAGTTGCGCGTATCGTTTGTCGTGCCGCGCCGCTGTTGCGCACGATCGAGGCGCTCGACTACGAAATTCCGGCCACAGCGCAGATGAAGATGATGTTCGAAGTCAGCCGCACGCTGCGACACGCCTGCTACTGGCTTATCGAGCAGTTCGGCGACGACCTCGACATCGTCAAAGCGGTCGACCGACTCAAGGACAACATGGCGCGACTGTATTCGCGTTCAGCGACCTACCTGTCGCGCGCGGGTCGCACCCGTCACGATGACGCCGAGCAGTACTACCTGTCGCTGGGCGTACCCGACAAGCTCGCTAATCGCATGTCGGTACTATTGCTGACCCGACCGGCGCTCGACATGGCCGACCTTGCTGCGGATCGCAATCGCGACGTGCTCGACGCGGCTCGACTGTATTCGATATTCAACGATGCGCTCGGCCTGCACTGGCTGCACAACCGCGCCGAGGACCTAGAGGTTAGCGGCCGCTGGCAGGCGATCGCGCGCTCCAACCTGCGCGATGAGTTTTATCGGCTGCGCCGCGAACTGGCATTCGGCCTCCTCAAGAAACGCAGCAAGCGCGACCCTAGCGACGTTGCCGAAGACTGGCTGCGCCGCAACGAGAAAGCAATTGTCCAATTCAACGAGATGACCGAAGAAATGAAGCGTCGCGATCGCGTGGATTTTGCTACGCTCACCGTGGCCGCGCTGGAACTGCGCGAGCTCATCTCGACTGTCTGAACGAAAAACTATCCGCGGAGAAGACATGCCTGGAAAGCTTGTACTGTGCCGTCACGGCCAGAGTGAATGGAATCTCAAGAACCTGTTCACCGGTTGGCACGACGTTGACCTGACTGAAAAGGGCAATGCCGAAGCCATTGCCGCCGGCAAACTGCTTGCCGAGCTTGGTTACGACTTTGACATCGCCTACACGTCGGTTCTGAAGCGCGCCATCCGCACGTTGTGGCACATCCTCGATCAGATGGACCGCATGTGGATTCCCGTCGTGCGCGACTGGCGCCTCAACGAGCGACACTACGGTGCATTGCAGGGCCTCAACAAAGCCGAGACGGCGGCCAAGTACGGTGACGAACAGGTGCACATCTGGCGTCGCAGCTACGACATTCCGCCACCCGAGCTCGAGGACGGTGACGAACGGCATCCGTCCGCCGATGCGCGCTACGCCGGCATCCAAGGGTTGCCCGGCGCGGAATCACTGAAGTTGACGCTCGAGCGCGTCATGCCCTGCTGGAACGACGTCATCGCGCCCGACCTGCGCGCCGGCAAGAACGTCCTGATTGCCGCGCACGGCAACAGCCTGCGTGCACTCGTAAAGATGCTGGACGATGTCTCCGAAGAAGAGATTACCGGGTTCAACATCCCGACCGGCGTACCGCTTGCTTACGAACTCGACGACGATCTCAACCCGATCTCGCGCGAGTTCCTGGGTGATGCCGATGCAATTGAAGCCGCCGCCGCAGCGGTTGCGGCCCAGGGCAAGTCGAAGTAGCGCGTTACTTTTGCAGTTTCGGATCGGAGCGGGCCCGCCGCTCTTGCCGATCGACGACGCGCATCAGGCCCTCCTGCGCCGTGGAAGCAACCAGCTTGCCGTCCCGCGTAAAAAACTGACCGCGCGCAAAACCGCGCGCGCCCGACGCGTTCGGGCTATCCATCGCGTACAGCAGCCAATCGTCGACACGCACTGCGCGATGAAACCACAGCGCATGATCAAGGCTCGCCATGATCACGCTGCGATCGAGGAAAGCCTGACCGTGCGGGTTTGAGGCCGTCCCGACCAATTCATGATCGGACACGTAGGTCAGCATGTTCTGGTGCAATACCGGATCGTCAGGGAGCTCGTCAACAGCGCGAATCCACACATGCTTGACCGGCGGCCGCGTTTCGCCACGCTCAAAAGTAATCGGTTCGACATGGCGAAATTCGAACGGTCGCTCCTGTAGGTAACGCCGCATTTTGGTTGGTATTGAATCGAGGTTGTCGCGCGCAGCAGCGATCAGGTCAGTGAGACCCTCTGGGCCTCGAACATCGGGCATTTCGGCCTCGTGTTCGACCCCGTCTTCCGGATTCTGAAACGATGCCGCCAGGTTCAGGATCGGCCGGCCGTGCTGGATTGCGACAACGCGTCGGTTCGAAAAACTGCCGCCGTCGCGCGACCGGTCCACCTCGTAGACGATCGGCGACGTAACATCGCCACGGCGCAGGAAATAGGCGTGCAGCGAATGCGCCACCCGTCCCTCCACGGTG
>JBCAZN010000359.1:0-3191 GCA_038533035.1 Pseudomonadota bacterium | reverse complement strand
GCGTGTGTGGACTAATCACCCCATGGAACTGGCCGGTCAACCAGATTACAGCGAAAGTCGGTCCCGCCATTGCGGCAGGCTGCACGATGGTCCTGAAACCCTCCGAAATCGCGCCGCTGAACGCCATTATTTTTGCTGAGATCATGCACGAAGCAGGCACCCCGCCCGGCGTCTTCAACCTGGTCAACGGTGATGGACCGACGGTCGGCGTTGCGCTGTCTTCGCATCCCGACATCGACATGATGTCGTTTACAGGATCGACACGCGCAGGCATCTCCGTGGCGCAGGAGTCGGCGGTTACAGTCAAGCGCGTCACACAGGAACTCGGTGGCAAGTCGGCAAACATTATTCTGGACGACGCCGACTTCGAGAAGTCGATCAAACGAGACACGTTCGGCGTCTGTATGAACACCGGCCAGAGCTGTAACGCTCCGACTCGTATGCTCGTGCCGGCAAGCCGGATGGCCGAGGCCGCCGCGATCGCCAAGGCTACCGCCGAAAAGATAACGGTCGGTGACCCCAATGACGAGGCGACCAAGGTGGGTCCGTTGGTGTCTGAACTGCAGTTCAACAAGGTGCAGGCTCTCATTCAAAAGGGTATCGACGAGGGCGCCACACTGGAGACTGGCGGTGTCGGTCGGCCGGACGGCCTGGACGCCGGCTATTTCGTCAAGCCGACGATTTTCTCCAACGTCAGCAACGACATGACCATAGCCCGGGAAGAGATCTTCGGGCCTGTGCTGTCGTTGATCCCGTATGACGACGAAGACCATGCGGTGGAGATTGCTAACGACACCGTCTACGGTCTCTCCGCCTACGTCAGCTCCGGCGATATCGATCGGGCCAGGGCCGTCGGTGCCCGCCTCCGGGCCGGCAATGTGCACATCAACGGCGCAACGTTGGATATCAATGCACCGTTTGGCGGCTACAAACAATCGGGCAACGGCCGTGAATTCAGCGAGTGGGGTCTTGAGGAGTTTCTTGAGACCAAAGCGCTGCTTGGCTTTGCACCGGTTGAAGAAGCGCCCAAAGAAGCCAAATCGCTGTTTTGATGACTACCACGAGCGGGAGCTGACATGTCGAAGTACGTAGGTGCAGTTGGTATCGCAGTGGACGATCTCGACGTGTCGGCCGCGTTCTACACAAATACGCTCGGCATGACCGCGCTGCAGACTATCGAGTTACCCACGATGAAAGAGATCATCATGGGATTCGAAGGTACCCGCAGCGCGGCTGTCATTCTGATGAAGTACACGGACGGAACGACAATCCCTGACGGCAACCAGCCGGGCAAAATTGTGTTCTATGTCGACGACACAGCGGCGACGCTCGATGCGGTTCGCGAGATCGACGGTACCGTCGAGAGTGAAGCAAAGGCCGTTGAATCGATGGGCGGCGCCATCATCGGGTTCGCCCGAGATCCCGACGGACACCAGCTGGAGCTGATTCAAAAGCCGCCGAAATCCTAGTGGACCACTAGCGTCAGTACCCTGAAAGCGTAGCGCAGCGATCCAGGTGGAAGCGCCGATCGCCGTATAGCATCTGCACGACGCGTGCGCGTTTCAGGAAGAAGCCAATATCGTACTCGTCGGTCATGCCAATGCCGCCGTGCATCTGGATACCTTCATTGGTCGCCAGTTGTGCGGTCTGGCAGGTCTTGGCCTTCGCCGTGCTGGCAAGCAGCGACGCATCCGCCGGCGACTCGTCGAGCGCACGCAGCGCCTTTAAAACGATGGACTTGCACAACTCGATTTCGGTCCACAGGATGGCGGCGCGATGCTGCAATGCCTGGAACGAGCCGATGATAATGCCGAACTGCTTGCGCTCCTTAAGGTATTGCAGCGTGCGCTGGAAGGCTTCGTTGGCCATGCCGAGTAATTCGGCCGCGAGATGCACGTTGGCAATGTTGAGCGCCGGCTGCAGGATCGACATGCCGTTGCCTGCGTCACCGATCAGCTGATCGTCGCCGACCTGCACGTCAGTGAGCTTGACGCTCGCCGCATTGCGACTATCCACCATGGGTGTTCGCACCACGTCGACGCCGTCGGCATCACTCGGCACCAGGAACAGGGAAATTCCGTCGGCATCGCCCGGCTCACCCGAGGTGCGCGCCGATACGATCAGTTGCTTCGCGCCGTTGCCGTCGACGACGAACGTTTTGCTGCCAGTAACGACATAGCCGTCATTGTTTTTGACCGCACGCGTGGCGACGTGTGCGGGGTTGTGGCGTGACACCTCGTCGATCGCCAGCGCCAGCGTCAGCTCGCCCGATGCGACCAGCGGCAGCATTTCGGATTTTTGCGCTTCGCTGCCGCCAAGCGACAGGACGGACGCCCCTGCCACGGCCGTGGTAAACAACGGCGAACACGCGAGCGTGCTGCCCGACAACTCCATGATCTGCCCCATCGCAGCATGACTGAATCCCAACCCGCCATGTTCTTCGACGATCAGGATCGCGGGCCAGCCCAGTTCAATCATTTGCTGCCAGGTATCGGCGGAATAGCCGAGCGGATTCTCGGTATCACGAATCGCACGTAGCGCAGCCGGCCCGGCCTGCGCAGTCAGAAAATCGGCCGCCGACTCGCGGACCATTTGTTCTTCTTCAGTGAGGACAAGTTTTTCCATCAGCCCAGCCCAAGAATGCGTTTCGAAATAATGTTGAGCTGGATCTCGGACGTGCCGCCCTCAATCGAATTGCCTTTCGATCGCAGCCAGCGCTGGGTGTCGGTGTCCTCCGCCCATTGCATGGCATCAGCGCCGTCCAGTGCCATCAGCAGCTCGTAGCGACGCATGTTCATTTCGGTTCCGTAGTACTTGATCATCGCGGACGTATTGCCAACGCCGCTCGTCGCAATTTCATCGCGCACCCGCTCCATCGTTAAGAGGTGGCAACGCGAATCAATTTCCCATTCGGCAACTTCGGCGCGCAATATTGGATCGGAAAGCCGCCCGTTTTCGAGCCCCACAGCCTCGACAGCACATTCGCCGAGGGATTTGTTAACCGCATTGCCAATGCCGCCGATCATTTCGCGTTCGTGCGTCAGCAGGTACTTGGCAATCGTCCAGCCGTTGTTGATGTCGCCAACGACCTGGTCCTTTTCAACACGCACGTCTTCGAGGAAGGTTTCGCAGAAAATCGAATTGCCGGAAACCGAGGGCGTTACGGCCAAGCCGATCAAGCTGATTTCCGG
>JBCAZN010000358.1:0-3191 GCA_038533035.1 Pseudomonadota bacterium | reverse complement strand
ATGAAGCCGGTCAAACACATCAAATCACGGACCGTTGTGCTGCCGACGCGAGACATCGACACCGACCAGATCATTGCGGCGCGTTTTCTTACTACCACCACGCGCGAGGGCCTGGGTAAAAACGTCTTTTATGATTTGCGCTACGACAAGAACGGCAATGAAAAGCCGGACTTCGAACTGAACAAGCCGGAAAACAAGGGCTGCCGAATTCTTGTTGCCGGTAACAATTTTGGTTGTGGCTCATCACGCGAGCACGCGCCATGGGCGTTACTTGATTACGGTTTTGAGGCTGTGATTTCAACTGAGATTGCGGACATTTTTCGCAACAATTCGCTGAAAAACGGATTCGTCGCCATTAGCGTTGATCAGGCGACCCATGCCTGGTTGCTCGAGAACCCCGGGGCTGACGTTGCGATCGACGTGGACGCGGCAACGTTGACGTTGCCTAATGGTGATGGCGATGGTGAGGGTCGCGAGGTGCCCTTCCCGATTGACGGGTTTGCGCGTTACTGTCTGCTGAACGGGGTTGATCAGCTAGGTTTCCTGCAACAGCAAACCGCTGCTATTGAAAAGTTCGAGGAGGATCGTTCGTGGAAGCCGTGATTACCCTGCTGCCCGGCGATGGCATCGGGCCGGACGTCGTTGCCAGTGCAAAACGGGTTCTGGTTGCTGTGGCTGAACAGCACGGGCACTCGTTCTCCTATCATGAGGAACTGATCGGCGGCGCTGCGATCGATGCATGCAACGATCCGCTGCCGCCGCAGACCATGGAGCGCTGTCAGGCATCTGACGGCGTGCTGTTAGGGGCCGTGGGTGGCCCCAAATGGTCAGACCCCAATGCCCCGGTACGACCCGAACAGGGATTGCTTGCTATACGTAGCCTGCTCGGTGTGTATGCCAACATTCGACCGGTGCGAATCTATAAGGAACTGGCCGGTGCATCGCCGTTGCGGCCAGAGATCCTGCAAGGCGTAGACATGCTCGTCATACGTGAGCTAACCGGCGGCATCTATTTCGGCAAGAAAACGCGGGATGCAAATTCAGCGAGCGACCTTTGCGAATATACGGTCGGCGAAATCGAGCGCATCGTACGGGTTGCAGCAAAGCTTGCCGCAGGACGGCGCGGTAAACTTTGCTCCGTCGACAAAGCCAACGTCCTGGAAACATCGCGCTTGTGGCGTGATACCACCGATCGACTGATGGCAGCCGAATTTCCCGACATCGAACTTGAAACACTGCTCGTCGACGCGGCAGCGATGCATTTACTCAGCCGCCCTGCGGATTTCGACGTGATCGTCACGGAGAACATGTTCGGTGACATCCTCACCGACGAAGCCTCGATGCTGGCAGGATCACTCGGTATGCTGCCGTCGGCGTCGCTCGGTGATTCGAAGTGCGGCCTGTATGAACCTATTCACGGTTCGGCTCCGGATATCGCGGGCCATGGAATTGCAAATCCCTGTGCCACGATAGCGAGCGTTGCGATGATGTTACGTCACAGCTTTGGTCTCGAAGACGAAGCCGCTGCCATTGAAGCAGCAATAGCCGACGCGATCGCGGGTGGCGCCCGTACGGCCGACATCGTGACAGAAGGTCAAACCCGCGTCAGCACCGACGAAATGACCGACGAAATTCTGCGCTGCCTTAGCTAGCGACGCGTAGTGCCAGTCGTTCGCGGTTGCGCTTACGAAACTCGCCAATCATGCTGCCGAGCGTTTCGGTTTCGATTAAAAAACCATCGTGTCCGTGCGCTGACGACAACACTTCATAGCTGGCGTTAGGCAGGGAGTTGGCGAGCTCCTGTTGCTCCTGCGGCGGATACAGCGCGTCGCTGCTCACCGAGACAACCAGTGCCGGCTGGCAGATCGTTGCGAGCACGTCCTTGTAGGCTCCCCTGTTCCGCGCCAGATCGTGGCTGTGCATGGCGTGCGTCAGCGTCACGTAGGTATTCGCGTCAAAACGATCGATGAATTTCTCGCCCTGGTACTGCAGGTACGACTGCGCCTGAAAACGTCCGTCATCGCGCTGCTCACGGCCGAAGCGTTCGTTAAAGCTCTCCCAGCTGCGATAGGTGCACACGGCCATCATGCGCGCCGCCGCCAATCCTTTTTTCGGCGGAGCGTCGTCGCTGTAGTAGCCGTCGTTCCAGTCAGGATCGGCTGCAATTGCCGCTCGTTGTGCCTCGCTGACGCCGATACACCACGCAGAATGCCGCCCGCCCACGCCGATGGGCACCACCGACCCGATCCGTTCGGGGTATGCGAGCGCCCATTCGAGCGCCTGCATGCCACCGAGCGATGGACCGGTGACCAGCTCAACCTTCTCAATCCCCAATTGATCCAGCAAAGTGCGCTGCAACTCGACCATGTCGCGAATCGATATGCCTGGAAAGTCCGCCCTGTAGCGTTCTTTCCGCCCGGGCTTTAATGACGCCGGCCCCGTTGTCCCGTAGCAACTACCAAGAATGTTCGAACAGATGATGTAGTCATGCGCAGGATCGAAAGCTCTGCCGGCGCCAATGATGTTTGGCCACCAGGCCTCGACGTCCGCCGAGCCTGTCAGTGCGTGGCAAATCAGGATCGTATTGCCATCGGCATTCGCGCTGTCACCCCAGGTCTGATAGGCGATCTCGATATCCGGCAGGGTTGCACCACACTCCAGTGTGAAGTCGCCCGGTACGCGCAGGTAGCGCGTGTGACCTGAAATCTTGTTGCTGAGGTGACTCGGCAGGCTCATGGCGACCTCAACACGCAGCGGCGACGACAGGCGCCAGTTGCGGAGCAATTCGCGCCGCCTGCAGGGCGGTCAGGATGTCTGCGGCCAGGTCTTCCGGACTTTCCAGGCCGATCGACAGGCGAATCAGGGTTGGCGTAACACCGGCCGCGGCCTTGCGCTCCTCGGACACCGGCGCGTGCGTCATCGACGCCGGGTGACACACCAGACTCTCCACCCCGCCCAGGGACTCGAGTCGCCTGACGGTCATGAGCTTGCGAAAGCACAGCAACGGGGTTTTGGTGGCATGGTCAGTT
Source organism: Pseudomonadota bacterium (assembly GCA_038533035.1). Lineage (GTDB taxonomy): Bacteria > Pseudomonadota > Gammaproteobacteria > Steroidobacterales > Woeseiaceae > UBA1847. Next base: position 162 of record JBCAZN010000358.1, on the reverse strand, counting down.
TCGACATCGAGGGCGGCGAGGCCGCCGTGCGCGGCTTCGTGGAAACCCTGCAGCATTTCTCACTGGCCGAGTCACTGGGCGGGGTGGCGAATCAGGGTTGGCGTAACACCGGCCGCGGCCTTGCGCTCCTCGGACACCGGCGCGTGCGTCATCGACGCCGGG
>JBCAZN010000357.1:0-3209 GCA_038533035.1 Pseudomonadota bacterium | reverse complement strand
GCCGACTGGACGCGATTTTCGTCGGTGCCGACCTTTCGGAAAATGAGGTTCGCGCTCTGTTGGGTGATGTCGCTGAATCCGATCCGAACGTCCCTATTGTTGTGCTCAACGAGGCAACCGACACGTGATCGCAGAAGAGCTTGCAACTGAGTATCCGTGGGGTCGATTTCATTCTTTGCGTTCTCCTGTCCGCCTTGATGAACTTGGTGAGGTTCTCGAGGAGATTCGCGCCGAGAATTCGCGCGCTGACCGCAGCGCACGGATCGACAATGGCCACGGCCTCATCGGTGAAAGCAAGGATATTGCTGTGGTTCGCAAACTGATCGCCCAGGTCGCGCCGTCGCTCGCAACGGTATTGATCACAGGCGAGTCCGGCACCGGCAAGGAAGTCGTTGCGCGGCAGATTCACGAACAATCCGGGCGCAAAGGTCCATTCGTGGCTGTCAATTGCGGTGCCATTCCTGAGCACCTGCTCGAGAGCGAATTGTTCGGCCATGACAAGGGTGCATTTACAGGCGCCGTAACGTCGCGGCAGGGAAGGTTCGAGCAGGCTAACGGCGGCACTTTTTTCCTTGACGAAATTGGCGATATGCCGAGCGTAATGCAGGTAAAACTGCTGCGCGTCCTCGAGGAGCGGGTGATTGAGCGAGTGGGAGGAACCAAGAGTATTCCGGTCGACGTTCGCCTCATTGCGGCTACACACCGTGACTTGCCGCAGCGAATAGAGGAGGGTGTATTTCGGGAGGATCTCTACTACCGCCTCAGCGTATTCCCCATTGAGATTTCTTCACTGGCCGAGCGCAGGGACGACATCCCGTCGCTCGTCGAAGAGTTCATTCGCCGTATCGATGATCACAAGTCGGTAACCATCAGTATTTCCGATTCGGCGATGGACGCGCTCGCTCAATACGACTGGCCGGGAAATGTGCGCGAACTCGCGAACGTTGTTGAGCGACTCGTGGTGATCAAGCCGGGCGGCTGCGTCGAAGTTAAAGACCTGCCGTGGCCGATCGTCGAGCGAAATGAATTCGGTCATGAACCCGGCGATGATTCGCCCGAAATTCTCAGCCACAATGTAGAGCCGAATGCGCTGGCCGTATTGCCTCAGGATGGACTGGATCTCAAGAAGTACCTTGCGAGTGTCGAGCAGGACCTGATTCACCAGGCGCTCAGCGAGGCGGACGGTGTTGTGCAACGCGCAGCGGACATGCTTGGCGTCAGGCGCACAACCCTCGCAGAAAAAATCAAACGCTATTCGATTGAGAATTAATCCTGGCTAGATTGCTGGCATATGCTGGTTGCAGTGCGGGCAGATAGCACCCTGTTGCCCAAGCATTTTCTGAACTTTGCGGGCATCGAGTATCTGGCTCGCGGTGTGTTTGCTGAGCCCAAGGTCGACACGCAGGTTTTCGAGGTCTTTAATCTCGGTGTCGGTCAGTATGCCGTCCTCCAGCGCCTTGTCGGCCTTGTCCGTGTACTCTGAACGACTGACTTTGAGCTGCCGGCTGTAACCCGTTGCAAGAATACTGGTCGGCAATGCCACCATACCAATGCCCACGACGGTAATCAGTGCACCAAAAATTTTGCCGCCGACCGTGATCGGTGTGACGTCGCCGTAACCCACCGTGGTCAGTGTCGCAAAGGCCCACCACATGGCGGCAGGAATGCTGCCAAATGCAACCGGTTGCGAGGTGCGTTCGAAGTAGTACATGCCCGATGCCGCAAGCAGCATAACAGTCACAAGTATCAGAAAGGCGGCGGCCAGTGCCTGGCCGTTTTCACGAATCGTCGTAACTAGCATGTTCATTGCTGCTGAATAACGCGTGAGTTTGAGTACGCGCAGCAGTCGCACCGCGCGCAGAACGCGCATGTCAAAGCTGCCAAAGGTGCCGAGCATCAACAGGTAGAACGGCAGTATGGCGAGCAGGTCGATGACGGCGTGAAACGAGACCATGTACCGCAGGCGGCTCATGACGGGGCGCTTGGCAGATTCGGTATCGGATTCGATCGAACACCAGACCCGTAACAGGTACTCGAGCGTAAAAAAAGCCACGGTGATCGTTTCGAAGATCGCAAGCTCCAGTCCGTAGCGCGCTTCGATATACGGCACAGACTCGAAAATAACGGCCAGTACGCTTAAAGAAATCAGCGTGATGAGCGAAATATCGACGTAGCGGCTGACCAGGTCATTTTCCTGGGCAGTTTCGAGAATCTGGAACAGGCGGGCGCGCGGCGATGTGGCAATCACCGGAGTTACAGCAGATGTCGACAGGGGGTGGCGCACGCCAAGTGCCTACGAGTTCACATATCGAGAGTAACGGCCGTGGTTACAGCATCTTTAGGCACCGATTCGACTAAAGAATCTGCCCGAAAGGGCGACAACCTGAGGGTACCTGCGGATAAAAAAGGGCCCATCGATGTCGAGCGATCTTCTGAATTTCTCCAATTGGCTGCGCAAACTGAGCGTTGCGGCAGCGGCAATGATGTTTGCCGGCTGTGCGCTAGTGCCGGCCGTGGATATGTCGCCCGGCCACGTTCTCGCTGACGATGAGCCCGAGCCGGTGGTCCCGCCCGTGGTAGCGCCGCCGCCGGCGCCGGTCATTGAGCGGACGCCGGAACCGGTCTATACGATCGTCGTGAAAGAGGTCCCGGTCGTCGACCTGATGTTTTCGCTGGCACGGGATGCCGAATTGAACCTCGATCTGCAGGCAGACAACAGCAAAAAAGTGACGATCAATGCCGTCGAGCGTCCGCTTAGCGAAATCCTCGATCGAATCGCCGAGCAGGCGAAGCTGCGCTTCGAACTTTACGGTGACAACCTCATCGTCAAGGACGACACGCCGTTCTGGAAGAATTATTTCGTTGACTACGTGAACGTCACGCGAGACAGCGAAGGCGAGGTCGGCGTTGCAACACAAATCGCAACCTCAGGTGGCTCTGTGGGCGAGGACAGCGGCGGGGACCAGGGCGACCAGGCAGGAAACCTGTCAAAAACGACGGTTCGCAATATTTCCAAGAACGACTTCTGGGCGTCGCTGGAAATGGGCCTGACGGCGATCGTTAGTAGCGACACATCGACCGCAGCATCGTCCAATCCCGCGGAGAACGACCCGGACATCTTGTTGACGATGACCGGGTCGTTCTCCGCTGGAAATGGGCCTGACGGCGATCGTTAGTAGCGACACATCGACCGCAGCATCGTCCAATCC
>JBCAZN010000356.1:0-3220 GCA_038533035.1 Pseudomonadota bacterium | reverse complement strand
GGGGCGACCGGCATACATGGTCGCTTTCGGGCCGCGCACATACGGCGCCAATACGCAGGGTTCTCAACCGCCGAAGAATCGAACGCGTTCTACCGGCGCAACCTCGAGGCCGGTCAGACCGGCCTGTCCGTCGCGTTCGATCTCGCGACGCATCGCGGCTACGACTCCGATCACCCGCGCGTGGTCGGCGACGTCGGCAAAGCCGGGGTCGCGATCGACAGCGTCGAGGATATGAAAATCCTGTTCGACGGTATTCCGCTCGACAAGATGTCGGTATCGATGACGATGAACGGCGCGGCACTGCCGATCATGGCGATGTACATCGTCGCCGCGGAAGAGCAGGGCGTTGACCACAGCGCGCTGGCAGGCACCTTGCAGAATGACATTCTCAAGGAGTTCATGGTCCGCAATACCTATATTTATCCGCCCGCGCCGTCGATGCGCATTGTCTCCGACATCATTGCGTACACGGCCGAGGAGATGCCGCGCTACAACTCGATTTCAATCTCGGGCTATCACATGCAGGAGGCGGGCGCGACCTGCTCGCAGGAACTTGCGTACACGATTGCCGATGGCATCGAGTACGTGCGCACCGCAATCGCCAGCGGTCTCGACGTCGACAAGTTCGCGCCGCGCCTGTCGTTCTTCTTCGGCATCGGTATGAACTTTTTCATGGAGGTTGCGAAGCTGCGTGCAGCGCGCTACCTCTGGGCGACGCTCATGGCCGAGAAGTTCTCGCCGCAAGATGATCGCTCGCTGATGCTGCGTACGCATTGCCAGACGTCCGGCGTCAGCCTGACCGCTGATGGCCCGTACAACAACATCATGCGTGTCACGATCGAGGCCATGGCCGCGGTACTGGGTGGCACCCAGTCACTGCACACCAATTCGTTTGACGAGGCGCTGGCGTTACCGACCGATTTTTCGGCGAGCCTTGCTCGAAATACGCAGCTCGTCCTGCAGGAAGAATCGTGTATTACCGACGTGGTGGATCCCTTGGCAGGTTCATATTACGTCGAGAGCCTGACGGCATCGCTCATCGAAGAAGCGCGCAAACTTATCGACGAAGTTGAAGCGCTTGGCGGCATGACCAAGGCCGTTGAGTCCGGCATGCCGAAGATGCGTATCGAGGAAGCCGCTGCGCGACGCCAGGCGAGAATTGACCGCGGCGAGGAAGTCATCGTCGGCGTCAACAAATACCGGGCGGCCGACGAAAAACCGGTCGACATTCGTGACATCGATAACACGGCCGTTCGCTACGCACAGGTCGCACGGCTCGAGCGTGTCAGGAAGGAACGCGACGTTGACGCGTGCGACGCCGCGCTCAAGGCGTTAACCGAGGCAGCGCGCGATGAATCAGGTAACCTGTTGCGTCTGGCAGTACGTGCCGCACGAGCTCGAGCGACGGTCGGGGAAATATCCGACGCGCTCGAATCCGAATGGGGACGCTATCGCGCGGAGACGCGCTCGATAGCCGGCGTATACGGTGGTGCCTACCAGGGAGACAGGGACTTCATGGACATACTCGAGCGCGTCAGCCGCTTTGCCGATGCCGAGGGCCGCCGGCCGCGCATGCTGGTCTGCAAACTCGGGCAGGACGGGCATGATCGCGGCGCCAAGGTCATCGCGACCGCGTTCGCCGATTTCGGTTTTGATGTCGACATCGGACCGCTGTTCCAGACGCCGGAAGAAGCGGTGCGTGAGGCGATCGAGAACGATGTGCACGTCATTGGCATCTCATCGCAGGCGGCTGGCCACAAGACACTCGTGCCGCAGGTGGTGGAAGGCCTGCGCGAGCAGGGCGCGAATGACATCATTGTTGTCTGCGGCGGCGTGATTCCACCGCAGGACTACGACGAATTACTGGGCCATGGCGTGTCGGCAATTTTTGGGCCCGGCACGAACATCCTGGAAGCCGCTGAAGAAGTGATCGGCAACATCGAAGCGGAGCGAAAGAGAGCATAAGAAATGGGGATGAAAGACATCGTCGAGGAACTCGAGGCGAAACGTGCTGCGGCCGCGCTCGGCGGCGGGCAGAAGCGCATCGATGCACAGCACGCGCGTGGCAAGCTGACCGCTCGCGAGCGTATCGAACTGCTGCTCGACGAAGACAGCTTCGAGGAATGGGACGCTTTCGTCGAACATCGCTGCACCGACTTCGGCATGGAAGAGAACAAGATTACGGGCGACAGCGTCGTGACGGGCTACGGCACGATCAACGGCCGCATGGTGTTCGTTTACAGTCAGGACTTCACGGTCTTTGGCGGCTCGCTGTCGGAAGTTCACGCTGAAAAAATTATCAAGATTCTGAAGCAGGCCATGAAGGTGGGCGCACCCGTCATAGGCCTCAACGACTCGGGCGGCGCGCGTATCCAGGAAGGCGTGGTCTCGCTCGGCGGCTACGCTGATGTATTCCAGCAAAACGTGCTGGCATCCGGCGTTGTGCCGCAAATTTCCGTCGTCATGGGGCCGTGCGCAGGCGGTGCAGTTTACTCCCCGGCGATTACCGATTTCATATTCATGGTGCGCGACACCTCGTATATGTTCGTGACCGGGCCCGATGTCGTTAAAACGGTTACGCACGAGAATGTCACGGCCGAAGAACTCGGTGGGGCGACCACACACTCGACCATTTCAGGCGTTTGCGACGCGGCGTGGGACAACGACGTTGAGACGTTGCAGATGGTGCGGCGATTCTTTAGTTACCTGCCGTTGAGTAACCGCGAGAAACCACCGTTTCGGCCGACAACCGATGCGCCGGACCGTGCCGAGCTGTCGCTCGATACGCTGGTGCCCGACAATCCGAACAAACCGTATGACATCAAGGAAGTCATTTACAAGACGATCGATGACCATGAGTTCTGGGAGCTGCAGCCTGATCATGCCAAGAACATCGTGATTGGTTTCGCGCGCATGGATGGGCATACAGTTGGCATTGTGGCCAACCAGCCAATGGTCCAGGCGGGCTGTCTGGACATCAAATCGTCGATCAAGGCGGCACGCTTCGTGCGCTTCTGCGATGCTTTCAACATTCCGATAATCACGGTAACCTTTGGCACCGTCGCTTCGGCGTAGGCAAACAACAACTTCGCACCGTGTTTGATGATGCCGCCGTACTCCTGTGAGATACCGGGCATAAAACCGGGCACATCGACGAACGTGATTATCGGAATGTTGAAAGCATCGCAGAAGCGCACGAAGCGTGCCGCCTTGATCGACG
>JBCAZN010000355.1:0-3272 GCA_038533035.1 Pseudomonadota bacterium | reverse complement strand
TCTTCTGCGAGTCGTGCCGCGAGTACGACGTCAAACTGCCGACGGCCGCACTGTTGTGGCAGATCTAGCCGGTCAGGATTGAGTAATTCCTATACTTTAATATTGCCAGTTCAGGCGCTCACCAGGATTCGCTTGTCGATTTCTGCAGAGCCAGCAAATCTCCGGGGCCCTTCGGCCCCGGAGCTACCGGGTGAGCGTTTACTGAGCCCTAGTGGCGCAGGCGCTCAATGACAATTTTCACAACCGGATCGGCCCAGTTGTGTACGCGGGATTCCAGGTCGTTGTCACCGACCACGCCGGCATGCGGAATGACAACACCGTCTTCGGCAAGCGCCGGGTTGCTCATGCCGGTACCACCGTCATCGGAGGACACACCGATCAAACCCTGACACGGCGGCACGATGTCCGCGAAGTCTTCCGTGTTGTATTCCGAGCGTGTTTCGTAAGCATTCGCGTAAATCGTCTTCTTGCGATGCGGCAATGACACCGTATCGATCCCAGTGAAGCCGTCGTTGGTACAAATCAGCATCGAAACGAACGACACGAATCGAGCGCGGCGGTTCGCCTTGATCTTAAAAGATGCTGAAGCGGCGAAGCCGGTACCTGCTGGATCGTGTGCCGGGACGATCGGCGCGTCACCTACCACGTAGTCGTTGACATTGTTATTGCCGGCCAGTGCAGCCGTCAGCAGCGACAGGTCGCCGTTCTCGGCGATCGCAACCACCGCATCGCTTGCCTCGTTACCGACAGAAAACACGTTGGCACGGGAGTTATGCACAGCCACAACCGGTGGCGTCAACGGCTGGCCTGCAGTGAGGTTGTAGATTGTGATTTTGTACGTCGTCTGGCGATCGTTGTTTGATGCCAGCGCCGGTGACGCCGCCATGGTGGCGATCGTCAAAAACATGAACACTTGTAAAACTTTTGCTCGGATAGTCATGCGATATACCCCTGATTAAGTTAAATACGGTGCTCCGCCACGAAAGAGCGGATCAGGAATACGCTAACGAGCAAGTCTCACGGAAGTATCACTGGACGGTGACAATTTCGCGACACCTGACACCGACCTGTTCGAGCGTCTATACTCTTGATCTACGTTTGAAAGAATAAATCTCAAAAAAAGAAACAATTTCAGGGAGACTCCGCATGTATCGCGCGTTTGCATCGTTCCTTATTACTCTCATCGTTCTGGGTCCTGCGTTTGCACCGACCGCTTCTGCGGCCAGACCGCATGCCGATATCAATTCGATACAGCCGGTAGCGACCAGGAAATCAACCAAGTGGGTGCGATTACCGAGTGAGCAGGAGCCGGATAGCGGGGGTGAGCACCGCTACATCGTCCAGTTCGACGACGAACCGCTGCCACTCTACGAAGGCGGCATAGTCGGGTTAGCGCCGACCAACCCCGGTGGCGGCAAGCTGAATACAACGTCGGCCGCGGCACGTGCCTATGTGGCGCACCTGCAGCAGCGACAGACAGACATGGTTAACGACATGAGTGCGCAAGCCGGCTCGATCACGGTCGAGCGCACGCACCAACACGCACTGAACGCGGTTACGGTGCGGATGACCGAAGCGGCGGCCAACAAGGTGCGCAACCTGCCGGGCGTCAGGCTGGTAGAACGCGACAGAGCCGTCGAACTTAACACAACCACCAGCGTGACGCCCGGCAGGTTGCGCACCTTGTTGGCCGCCGCTTCGGTCATCCGCACCGTAACCGCGTTCAGTGCGTGTTGGTGCGTGCGCTCGACCGTGATCGAGCCGGCTTGCGCACTCATGTCGTTAACCATGTCTGTCTGTCGCTGCTGCAGGTGCGCCACATAGGCACGTGCCGCGGCCGACGTTGTATTCAGCTTGCCGCCACCGGGGTTGGTCGGCGCTAACCCGACTATGCCGCCTTCGTAGAGTGGCAGCGGTTCGTCGTCGAACTGGACGATGTAGCGGTGCTCACCCCCGCTATCCGGCTCCTGCTCACTCGGTAATCGCACCCACTTGGTTGATTTCCTGGTCGCTACCGGCTGTATCGAATTGATATCGGCATGCGGTCTGGCCGCAGAAGCGGTCGGTGCAAACGCAGGACCCAGAACGATGAGAGTAATAAGGAACGATGCAAACGCGCGATACATGCGGAGTCTCCCTGAAATTGTTTCTTTTTTTGAGATTTATTCTTTCAAACGTAGATCAAGAGTATAGACGCTCGAACAGGTCGGTGTCAGGTGTCGCGAAATTGTCACCGTCCAGTGATACTTCCGTGAGACTTGCTCGTTAGCGTATTCCTGATCCGCTCTTTCGTGGCGGAGCACCGTATTTAACTTAATCAGGGGTATATCGCATGACTATCCGAGCAAAAGTTTTACAAGTGTTCATGTTTTTGACGATCGCCACCATGGCGGCGTCACCGGCGCTGGCATCAAACAACGATCGCCAGACGACGTACAAAATCACAATCTACAACCTCACTGCAGGCCAGCCGTTGACGCCACCGGTTGTGGCTGTGCATAACTCCCGTGCCAACGTGTTTTCTGTCGGTAACGAGGCAAGCGATGCGGTGGTTGCGATCGCCGAGAACGGCGACCTGTCGCTGCTGACGGCTGCACTGGCCGGCAATAACAATGTCAACGACTACGTGGTAGGTGACGCGCCGATCGTCCCGGCACACGATCCAGCAGGTACCGGCTTCGCCGCTTCAGCATCTTTTAAGATCAAGGCGAACCGCCGCGCTCGATTCGTGTCGTTCGTTTCGATGCTGATTTGTACCAACGACGGCTTCACTGGGATCGATACGGTGTCATTGCCGCATCGCAAGAAGACGATTTACGCGAATGCTTACGAAACACGCTCGGAATACAACACGGAAGACTTCGCGGACATCGTGCCGCCGTGTCAGGGTTTGATCGGTGTGTCCTCCGATGACGGTGGTACCGGCATGAGCAACCCGGCGCTTGCCGAAGACGGTGTTGTCATTCCGCATGCCGGCGTGGTCGGTGACAACGACCTGGAATCCCGCGTACACAACTGGGCCGATCCGGTTGTGAAAATTGTCATTGAGCGCCTGCGCCACTAGGGCTCAGTAAACGCTCACCCGGTAGCTCCGGGGCCGAAGGGCCCCGGAGATTTGCTGGCTCTGCAGAAATCGACAAGCGAATCCTGGTGAGCGCCTGAACTGGCAATATTAAAGTATAGGAATTACTCAATCCTGACCGGCTAGATCTGCCACAACAGTGCGGCCGTCGGCAGTTTGACGTCGTACTCGCGGCACGACTCGCAGAAGA
>JBCAZN010000354.1:0-3276 GCA_038533035.1 Pseudomonadota bacterium | reverse complement strand
CAGTGCGGCGACCGGTGAACACTTGATGGACCTGTTCGCAGAGTTGATCGCGACACCGCTCGCCGCACTGAGTACTGCGCCGATAAGATTGCTGTTGGCGCTGCAATAGATGGCCTCGGCACCGGGATCGTCAGCCATCGGCACATCGAGCGTGTACTTGTACCAGTCCGGCTCGTCCTGCTGATCCTGCATCGTGCCTTCGTTTCCCGGCGCATCGGAATCGTTGTCGTCGCAGTAGAAACCCGATGACATTGTCAACAGGTGCTGCAGTGTCATTGCCTGCTTGCGCGGCTCGCGCTCCGGGTTGATGCCGCGGAGCGTATCGTAAACCTTGGCGTCCGGCGTCACATCGAATCCCGCCTGCATCGCTGCGCCCACCAGCATCGACGCCATGCTTTTGCTTGCCGAGCGTGTGTCGTGTGGTGTGTTGCGGTCGAAGCCGTGAAAATACTCTTCCAGTACCAGTTTTCCGTTACGGGCGATCAGCACCCCGTGCACCCGATGCGAACTCAGGTGGTCGTCCGGGTTGCGAATCTGTTCATCAATCATCTTCTGCAGCGGTGCTTCTGCAATGCCGACGTCAGCCAGCGTCGATGTTTGCCAACCGTCGTTGAGCTGTGGTGGTGGCACATACTGCCAGGCACCGGCGCTCGTGGGCCGCGCGTGAAAGAAACTGTGTTCGTCGTCGGTTATGCGGTTAAAGTCGTAACTGCCGCCGCGCCACGGCGGCAATACCATCGTCATGACGCCGTTGTCGCTGTCGTAGCTGCCGGTCGCGAGCTCTTGCTCGATGTTGCCACGAAAGAACGTGCCAACGAACACGAGCGAGCTCCCGTTTCGCTTGATGCTCTGGATATTCGTAAACAGGCCAAGATTGCGATCCGGATTTCTCAGAAACGTCTTCAGCTTTCCGTCGTCCGAGGTTATCGGCATATAAAAGGTGTACTCGCTGGCACGCGGGCAAATAGTTGCCTGCCACAGGCCGGCATCGGTCTTATTGAATATCAACGGCGAGGCCATGTTTTGGCCGATCTGCTGAGGTGGCGGTTGTATCCAGTGGCCGCGAATCTGATCGCTGGCGATCTGCCCGATAAACCTGCCGTTGCCGTCCGGCAACTCGAACGAAACACCGTTGTGGTCGTTGGTCACCCGGACGATATACGGCCCGACTTCGGCGCGCTGCAGGTTTGCATCCATCAATGCGGGCCCACTGACGTCGGGCCCGAAACGTTTGTAGGACTCCCATAGTCCGACCAGGTCGTTGTCTTCAGCAGTGCATGCCACGAGTGGGACCAGCAGGATCAGGCTTAACCACTTCCCTTTCATCATTTTTCTGCGTCCTTTGCTTCGAGTGTGTCGAGCCATTCCAGTATCGGCTTTACGCCGCTGGTCAGGTTTTGCCGCAATCCGGCAGAGGCGCCGGCAAGGTCACCGTTCTGCAACGCGTTTGTGACGACCAAATGTTCGGCATAAGCGGTACTGACGTTGTCGGCGCTACGCAGGTAGGCCACTTCATAGCATCGGGTGCGATTGATGAACTGGCGAATCAGGTCCAGCAACACCTCGTTGCCGCAATTTTTTACCAGCAGCAAATGCCACTCATCATCAATTGCGATGCGCGATTGCGTGCTTCTGGCATCGCGAAGTTTTTCGTTCAGCGTTTCCAGTTGCCGAATCTCATCGTTCGACGGAATGCCAGCCAGGCGTAGCGCCTCAACATCCAGCAGCGGACGAATAGCGTAAATGGAGTCAAATTCGTCGCGCGTCAGCGGGCGTACAAAGGTGCCCTTTCTTGGCCGGCTTTCCAGCGCGCCTTCCGAGACCAGGGTCGCCAGCGCCTCACGCAGCGGCGTGCGACTGACGCCGAGCTCACGCGCCAGATGCACTTCGTTGATACGGCTTTCAGCCGGCAGTGCGCCAGTGGCGATCCTGTCGCGAAGCTCTTGTGCGACGTCGCCGCTCAGGTTGAGTCGATAGACACTCTGCATACTGTATACAGTATTCAGTATTCAGTATATTAGCTGAAGTCAATTTTGGACGTTATGTGAAATTCGGTAAACCGATGCACCCCGCCCCGCACAAACCCACAGGACAAGCCGTAATGGCACCGTGGGAGGGCTCCAGACATGCAATTTGATCGCTTCGGGCAAATCACGAAAAACACGTTGCTGGCGCTGTTTGCGTCAGCATTCATCGCCGCCTGCGGAGGTGGTGGTGGATCTGACAACACCCCTCCTGTGCCGCCACCACCTCCGCCGCCACCGCCGACAACGGGGGAGCTCATCGAGGCCTCAAAGTTTGCGTCGCGCGCGACCTTCGGTCTGTCGTATGACGAAATCGACGCGCTCGCGCGCCAGGGTCGTGACGCCTGGTTGAACCAGCAGTTTGCAGAACCGGTGGGTGAACACACGCCTCTCGTCATGGACCTCATTGACAGGCGTAACGCCGGCGAATTTTCGGCATTCGAAACCGACATCGAGTACCTGATCCAGTTTCGTCGTTTTGCGTGGTGGCACCGGGCTGTCACCAGCTCCGACGTGCTCAGGCAACGCGTCGCGTTCGCGCTCAGCGAAATTTTTGTGGTCTCCGACAACGTCGACACACTCATCGTGTTTCCACACTCGCTCAGTGGCTACTACGACGTCCTGCTGAATAACAGCTTCGGCAACTTTCGCGACTTGCTGCGTGACGTCTCTTTGCATCCGGCGATGGGCATTTACTTAAGCCACATCAACAACCGCAAAGCGAATCTGGCTAACAATACGTTTCCGGACGAGAACTATGCGCGCGAAGTCATGCAGCTGTTCTCTATCGGGCTGTTCGAACTCAACATCGACGGCTCGCTGCAACTCGACGCGAATAACCAGCCTATTCCAACCTACTCCAACGTCGAAATTCGCGAGTTCGCGAAAATCTTCACCGGGCTGTCGTATGGCGGACCCAATGCATTCTTCGGTAATGAAGAACCCAACTTTGTCGCGCAAATGCAAATGTTCGATGCTGAACATGAGCCCGGCGAGAAACGCCTGCTGAATGGTGTGGTCGTGCCGCCCGGGCAATCGGGGTCACAAGACATCGAGGCGGCTATCGACAACCTGTTCAACCACCCCAATGTCGGGCCATTCATCGGCAAGCAACTGATCCAGCGGCTGGTGACCTCAAACCCGTCGCCCGCCTACATCGAGCGCGTTGCGCGCGCAGTCATGCAGCTGTTCTCTATCGGGCTGTTCGAACTCAACATCGACGGCTCGCTGCAACTCGACGCGAATAACCAGC
>JBCAZN010000353.1:0-3279 GCA_038533035.1 Pseudomonadota bacterium | reverse complement strand
TCGCAAAGAACAGCACGACAAATATGCCGACCGGTGCAACAACCCGCGCGCCAAGGCGCCATGCCTTGTAAGCCGAGCCGGCACCGCCTAACTCTTCGGCCGTCGAATTGCGGCACATAACCCAGCCCGCGAACACGGCAATCAACAAACCACCGACAGGCAGTAACAAATCGTTGGTGACGAACAGCAGGTTGTCGAAAATTGTGCCGCGGAAAAATGACACGTCTTTCCAGACACTGAACGACAACACGCTGCCAAAGCCCAATGCCCAAATCGTCAGGCCGATCAGGAGCGTTGCAAACGTTCGAGCCTTGTTCCAGTTCTCCATGACCCACGCCACGGCGGGTTCCATGAGCCCGATTGCAGACGTCCACGCTGCAAACGACAGCAATACGAAGAAAACTGTGGAGAAAAAGGCGCCACCGGGCATTTGCCCGAATGCCAGCGGTAGTGTCTGGAACACAAGGCTGGGACCTTCTTCAACATTCAGGTTGTTCGCAAAAACGAGGGGGAACACGACCAGCGCCGCGAGGATCGCGATCGCGGTATCGGCGGCAACTACGGTTGCCGAAGTTGCATTAATGGACGCCTCCTCTGGCAGATAGGCACCGTAGGCCATGATGGCGCCCATACCGATGCTCAATGTGAAAAACGCCTGACCCATTGCCGCGAGGACGCCGCTCCACTGCAACTCTTCGAACTTAGGCTGGAACAGGAACTCGACTCCGGCGCCGAAGGACCCGGATGAAATGGAGTATCCGAGCAGCACCAGCATCATGACCAGGAGTGCCGGCACCATAAAGCGAACGGCTTGCTCGAGACCGCGCTCGACACCGCGTGCCACGACAAAAATCGTAATTGCCATGAAAACGGTGTGGACAATTCCGCCCTGCCAGGCATTGCCTTTGAAAGCGTTGTGAATCTCGACGACTGCACCGGGTGATGCACCGACAAACAGGCCGGAGGCACTCTTTACAATGTACGACAGCGTCCAACCGGCAATCACGCTGTACCACGACAGAATAAAAATGCCGCCAATGACGCCCATGAGTCCGACGAATCGCCAATTGCGGGAACCGCCCTCTTCGCGCCCCAGTAACTCCATCGTCGCAACGGGATTGCGACGGCCGCGGCGACCAATCAGGATTTCGGACATCATAACCGGCATGCCGATGGCGACGACGCACAGCAGGTAGACGAGTACGAACGCACCGCCGCCGTTTTCGCCCGCGACATACGGGAATCGCCAGATATTGCCCAGGCCGACCGCCGAGCCGGTCACAGCGAGTACGAAGGCCATCTTCGATGACCAGTTGCCGTGCAGCGAGGCGCGTTTGCCGTCGCTGCCGTTGTTGCTCAGCATTGCCCTGAACTCTGTACCGCAAAGAATGGCGGATTCTTATATAAATCCGAGTGAGAGACAACGCTTTGCCCGCAGAAGTTCTCTATAATCCGGCCCGCATGGGTCACTGTCATGAGTAAAAAAAACGCCAAAAATAATCCGCCGGGTGTCATCGCCCAGAATCGTCGCGCTCGCCACGATTACTTTATCGAGGACACCTATGAGGCCGGTCTTGCTTTACAGGGCTGGGAGGTCAAGAGTATGCGCGAAGGTCGCGTGCAGCTCGCCGAGGCCTACGTCAACCTGAGAAAGGGCGAGGCCTGGCTCGTTGGCGCCCATTTTTCGCCGTTGATCTCGACCTCGTCGCACTTGAAGGCGGACCCGACCCGCTCCCGTAAACTCCTCATGCACCGCCACGAACTGGACCGCCTCACCGGCGCCGTTGAGCGCAAGGGTTATGCGCTCGTACCCCTCAATCTGCACTGGTCCAAGGGCCGGGCGAAACTCGACATCGGGCTCGCGAAAGGTAAGAAACAGCACGACAAGCGCGCCGACAAGAAAGAAGCCGACTGGCAGCGGCAGAAAGCGCGAATCCTGAAACATTAGTTTTAAAACAATAATTTATGTTGTTTTATTAATGTTAATTCTGCAATTTGTTTTGGCCAATCGTGGAACGCGACATTGTTTTTAGGGCCAAAGCCCATACACTACCTGCCACACGGGGGTGACATGGCTTCGACGTGGGTCGCGAAACTCCGAGTGCATGCCGAGGAACAGATAACCTCGTAAAACCAGCTGTAAAACTTATAGTTGCCAACGACGACAACTACGCACTAGCTGCTTAAAAACCAGTAAATGCCTTCTGCCCGGATTGTGCCTGTGCGGCCGGATCGCAGGAGTCACCCACACAGGACCGCGGTGAGGACGTGTTCAGGGTCTGATCCGTTAAATCTTTACTTGAACTGGCTGTAAGTCTTCCCTGCCCGTCGGGTAGCTCGCAGCGAGATTAAAGACGGAATAAGCATGTAGAGCTCGTAGCGTAGGGCTTGCGGACGTGGGTTCGATTCCCACCACCTCCACCAAATCGACAAGGGGAGCCTTATGGCTCCCCTTTTTCGATTTAGCGGCCTTTGCTCAGTCGGCCTTTTCGAGTACGGCCTCGACCCGCTCCGCCAGGCCGGTCAATCCGAATTCGCGGCCAACCTGCAACGCTTCGTCATCACTCTTGCCTTTCAGGCTGGCGCGCAGCGCCATCAGAGCGCCAACACGATTGCCACTGCCGCAATGCAGGACAACGGGGCCCTCTTCAGACCCCAGCAATGCGTCCAGCTGTTTGGCTTTCTCGAATGTAATGTCACTGCGACTCACCGGCAGCGAGACATACTTCATACCAGCCGCTGCAACGACTGCAGGCTCATCCATACCGCGGTCTTCGCCGGCGGTGCGCAGGTCAATGACTGTCTTGTAACCAGCGGCCGCATATTGTTCTACAGTTGCCTCGTCCGGCTGTCCCGCCGAGATGACGTCGTCAGCGCCTGCCCACGCTGCCAGTCCCAGCGAGACCGCCAATACGAACGCTAGTTTACGCCAGTGCTTCATTCGCCCAAAGTAACACGGCCATCAAGCTTGACGCCTTGCTCGGTAAAGCGGACATCAAGAGCGACACGATCGTAGAGCTTGCCCGATGCCGTCATCAGATCGCCTATCGCCAGACGGACTTCAACAGGAATCTCATTGCCGTCATCGTCACTTTCATTGGCGAGCATTGCTTCACCAATCATGTCGTAATACCGCTGCGAATCCATCGCCATACTCATAAACGGCGACGGCTCAGTGGTCGCGGCGGTCAATGCAGTTGCTGCTGCAATGCTCGCCAATGAAAGTGACGATGACGGCAATGAGATTCCTGTTGAAGTCCGTCTGGCGATAGGCGATCT
>JBCAZN010000352.1:0-3306 GCA_038533035.1 Pseudomonadota bacterium | reverse complement strand
GCATGCAGCCCGAGGCGCTTGTGAACCTCAATGCGATGCTGATCATGCTGGTCTGTTTCCTGGTCGCGGGCTGGAGTGCGCTGATCAAGGCGACCAACTCCATGGCGATCGGTACCTTCCTCGCTGCAACAACCCTGATCATTTTTGCAGAGTTCAACTACGTCTGGATTATTGTTCTCGGCATCGTGTGTTTCTCGATCGGTGAGATGCTCTCGAGCCCGAAGTGTTCGGAGTACCTCGGCAACATCGCGCCGCCGCAGAAGAAAGCCATGTACCTCGGCTTCAGCCAGTTGCCGCTGACCATTGGCTGGATGCTTGAGGGCTACTTCGGCCAGACGCTTTACTACAAATACGGTGCGATCGACACGGTCGCACGGCCGGCACTCATCGACGCGGGCATGAGTCCGGCCGACGCGGACGCCATCCCGATTGGCGAGGCTTTCCAGAAGCTCGTCGAAGTGACTGGCCAGAGCGCCGAGGCGCTGACCGCGCAACTGTATGCCGCAAATAACGTCGGCGTGGCGTGGTACATCATGGCCGCGGTCGGCATCGTGTCCGCGGCCGGTATGTACGTCTATGGCCGATGGACCTACCAACTTAAGGACTAACGTTATGGCATGCCGATTTTCCCTGGCGCTCGTATGGTTGTTTGCGACATCGTTTGTTGCGGCCGATATTGACGTTCGTGACGCCGACGCGGAGATGTTCCCGTCGAACGTCCGTTACGACCCGTCGATACCGCGCCCGGAGGAAATCCTTGGCCACAAGCTGGGCGAGGAGCCGGTACGGCACCACAAGCTGGTCGAGTACATCACAATGGTTGCCGCGGCGAGTCCACGGCTGTCGGTCGAGGTCATCGGCTATACGCATGAGCGCCGCCCGATTCTTTTCGTCGTCGCAACCTCGGCAGCGAATCGCGCGCGACTCGACGACATCAAGGCCAGGCACGTTGCCTTAACCGAACCGTCAGCGAACCAGGCCATTACTGACGACATGCCGGTTGTCAGCTGGCTGAACTACGGTGTGCACGGCGCCGAGGAAAGCGGCATGGACGCCTCATTGCCTTTCGTCTACTACCTCGCGGCGGCACAGGACGCAAAGCTTGACGAGATTCTCGACAACAGCGTCATCCTGATCACCGCTATCTTCAATCCGGACGGTCACTCGGCGCGTATCGCCTGGCTCGACTCCTGGGGCGGCGAACGCAACATCACCGACCCGGCCCATATCGAACACAATTTCAGCTGGGGCTTCGCGCGTACCAACCACTATTTCTTCGACCTGAACCGGCAGTGGCTGCTGCTGACGCAACCTGAGCCGCGTGCCTGGATGAAGAAATGGCACGAGTGGCGCCCGAATCTGACCGTCGACTATCACGAAATGGGTTCGGCAACGACTTACTACTTCCATCCCGGCATCGCGACGCGAACGAATCCACTCGTACCGGATGAGGCCGAGCGTCTCATGGCCGAACAGGTGGGTACATCGGAGGAGTTTCTCGACGGCGAAGGTCGTCTGTATTTCCACGGCGAACGTTTCGATAACTACTACATCGGCAAGGGCTCGACCTTCCCGCTCGTAAACGGCGGCGTTGGCGTGCTGTACGAAGCGGCCGCGGCACTTGGGCGCGAAATTGAAACGAACGGCGGGCTGCGCACCTACCGCGAAAACATCCGCAAGCACTTCCGCACCAGCATCGCGAGCATCGAAGCCGCGTCAGCCATGCGCGACGACTACCTGCGTTACCAGAAGAGCTTTTATGAAAACGCACTGCGTTCGGCTGACAGCCAGTCAACCAAAGCATGGGTATTCTCGTCGCCGGGCGACCCGGTCCGACTGCACAAGTTTGCTGACCTGCTCAATTACCATCGCATCAAAACGTATCGTCCGGCGCGCAACATCACGGTCGACGACAAGACTTATGCACCCAACGACGCGCTCATCGTGCCGGTCGCACAATCGCAGAACACGTTGATACGGAGCATCTTCGAATTCAACACGGAATTCGAAGACTCCACCTTCTACGATGTTTCGACCTGGACGTTACCGCCGGCGTTCGGACTTCAATATTCGCCGCTCGGCCGCAACTTCCGCGCCAACCTGGTCGGTGCAGAATATGCACCGCCGATGCCGGTAGCAGACGCGCCCGATGAGGCCAGCTTTGCGTATGTGTTCGAATGGGGCGGCTACTATGCACCACGTGCGCTGCAACGCGTTGTTGAATCGGGCCTGCTTGCGCGTGTAGCAACCAAACCGTTCTCGGCGACCACATCGAACGGCGTGCGACAATTCAGCCGCGGTGCGATTGCCGTACCTTTTGATCGACAAACAAAAACACGTGGCCAGATTCATGCATTGATGAAGGTGATCGCGGCCGAAGACGGCGTGACCGTTCATGCGATTACGTCGGGTCGCTCGGCGAACGGAACAGAAGGCATCGAGATCGGCGGCCCCTCGTTTGAGCCGGTCTCACAGCCCAGCACCCTGCTTGTTATGGGCGACGATGTTTCATTGTATGACGCCGGGGAAATCTGGCACCTGCTCGACTATCGCATGAACATGCCGCTGACAATCCGTGATCGCGACGACCTCGACGGCATCAAGTGGAATCGCTATTCCCATATCGTGTTCCCCTCCGGCAAGTATGAGGGTTACGAACCCGGGTACCTGGCGCGACTGCGTCAATGGGTTGCCGAGGGCGGCACGCTGGTTGCAATGGGTGATGCCGCGACCTGGGCGCGCGCGAACACGCTAGACTGGGTTGACCCCATGAGCGACGGGTTTACGGCGCCGGAAGCTGAAGAAGACGAAGAAGAGCCGGTTGAGCGAAGTGACTACGCCAACAAGAGTGATGAGGAAGCAGCCGACGTTATTGGCGGCGCAATCTTCGCCGCCGACCTCGACGTCACGCATCCGCTGGGGTTCGGTTTCGCAACGCGCGCTATCCACGTTCACAAGAACAGCAAAGAGCCGATGGAAGCGACCAAAAATCCGTGGGGCACGGTCATCGAATATTCAGACAACCCGGTTGCATCGGGCTACGTCTCGGATAGCAACGCCGAGACGCTGGCAGGTACACCGGCCTTGATCGCCGAACGATCCGGCGCAGGGGCGGTCGTACTGTTTGCCGACAACCCGAATTTCCGTGGTTATTGGTACGCCACCAACAAGCTGTTTCTGAACAGCCTGTTTTTCTCAAAGGCCTTTAACGCACCGTCCGGAAACTAGTATGAGAACACTGCCCTTCGTCCTGGTCGCTCTATGCGGCCTTGCCGGCTGTGCCGAAGCTGAGAGCCCGACCGGCTT
>JBCAZN010000351.1:0-3329 GCA_038533035.1 Pseudomonadota bacterium | reverse complement strand
AACATGTCGACGCCGCGCAGTACGGCCTCAACGATGTCGACCGGAGTACCGACGCCCATCAGGTAGCGCGGCGCATCTGCCGGCATGTTGGGCATCAGTCCGTCCAGGACCTGCAGGCGTTCGGCTTCGGGCTCACCGACCGCGAGTCCGCCAATAGCGTAGCCGTCGAACCCGATAGTCTCGAGCCCCTCGCGCGACTCGTCCCGCAGCGCGTCGTACATACCGCCCTGCACTATGCCAAACAATGCTTCACCACGTTCCGGTTCTGCCGCTTTGAGTGCGTCGAATCGCTGCCGGCTGCGCGCCGCCCAGCGTAAAGACAGCTGCATCGATTCGCGCGCCTCTCTTTCGCTGGCCGGGTACGGCGTGCACTCGTCGAAGATCATCGTGATGTCGGCGTTCAGATCGTGCTGCACTTCCATCGACTTTTCGGGCGTCAGGAACACTTCATCGCCATTCACCGGCGACTGGAATTTAACGCCCTCCTCGGACAGCTTGCGCATGTCGGCGAGCGAGAAAACCTGGAAGCCGCCCGAGTCCGTCAGGATCGGTCGTTCCCAGTGCATGAATTCATGCAGCCCGCCATGTGCTCGGATCACCTCCGTGCCGGGGCGCAGCATCAGATGAAAGGTGTTGCCAAGAATGATCTCGGCGCCATTGGATTCGACTTCTTCCGGCGTGACGCTCTTGACGGTGCCGTAAGTACCGACCGGCATAAACACCGGCGTGTGGATTGCGCCGCGACGAAACGTCAGCTTGCCGGTGCGCGCTGCACCGTCGTTTGCAGAGACCTCGAACTTCATCGGGTATCGCCCGGCGTCAGGAACATGGCATCACCGTAACTGAAGAAGCGGTACTTCTCACGCACCGCGTGCGCATACGCATCGAGAATTCGCTCGCGGCCTGCGAATGCAGACACGAGCATGAGCAGTGACGACTGCGGCAGATGGAAGTTCGTGATCATTGCGTCGACCGATCGGAACTTGTAACCCGGCGCGATAAACATATCGGTTTCCCCATCGAACGGTTCAATCTCACCATTCGCCGAAGCGCATTCGAGCGAGCGCACCGATGTCGTTCCAACCGCGATGATGCGACCGCCATTTGCACGTGTCTCGTTAACCGCCGCAACGCAGTCTGCACTGACCACGACACGCTCACTGTGCAGCCGGTTTTCCTCAATGTGTTCTGCACGCAAATTCTGAAACGTACCGGCACCCACATGCAGTGTGACCCACGCATGCCTCGCGCCGGCAGCCAGCGTGGCGGCAAGCAGCCGATCGTCGAAATGCAGGCCCGCCGTCGGCGCGGCGACCGCGCCCGGGTCCCTGGCGTAGACAGTCTGGTAACGCTCGACATCATTGTCGTCAGCCGCGCGCTCGAGATACGGTGGCAGCGGCACTTCACCCTGGTTGTCGAGCAACGACAAAACGTCGTCTGAAAACAGGAGATCGAAAAACTCACCTGATCGGCCGCGAACCTCAACCTCGCCACCACCGCCAAGCAGCAGGCGACTGCCGGGCTTCGGAGTCTTGCTCGTACGAACGTGGGCGAGCGCCGTACGATCGGCAGTCACACGTTCGATAAGTATTTCTGCGCGGCCACCGGTTTCTTTCATTGCCGCAAGACGCGCCTTGATAACGCGCGTGTCGTTGAAGACGAGCAAGTCACCTTCCCTGAGCAAGCGCGGCAGCTCGCTGAACTGCCGGTCCTGTAACGCGTCGCCGACTTCAAGCAGGCGGCTGCCGGTCCGGTCGGGCGCCGGATAGCGCGCGATCAGCTCGTCAGGGAGCGCATAGTCAAAGTCCGAAATAAGCATGGGCGCGCATGGTACCCATGCGCGCCCACACATGTCGATCCGAGCGTTTGACCGTCAGGTCGACCCCTCTACGGGCGCCGCTTGCGGGGGGATTGGCGCACGTACAGGCTTGGGGGCCAGGGGTGCTCCGAGTCGCATGCCGCGGTAGTCGTTGGCGGGGATTTCGACTTCCAGCGTACGGGCTCGCTTGTCCCGCATGATGCCTAACTCGAGGGTTTCACCACTGTCATAGGACCCCAGTATCTTTAACGCATGCCGGATGTCTTTGGGTTCACGCCCGTCAATGCTCTGGATCACATCGCCATCTTCAAGGCCGAAGTTGTCCGGCTGCGGCGCCGACACAACCAGCAGCCCTTTCTCTGTGCCAAAGTATTTGCCAAGCCCCTCGTTCAACTCGACGAGCTCCATCGAACCCCAGGCACTGCCCCACGGAAAGCGGAAGTCGAACCTGAAGTTGCCGGGTGCCTTGTGCGGTTTAACGAAACGCTCAACAAACACCTCGCTGTTGCCGGGTGCCCAGGCATACGCCTGCATGTCGACATTGCGAGGTGACAGCTCAACGGTGCCCTGGTTGCCATTGCGAATATAGTCAACCAGGAGTTCATCGCCCTCTTCAACACCGTCCATGAAATCGAACAGCAACTTGTTGGCCGCCGTGCTCGAGTCGGCCGTCATCGGTTCGCCATTGACGGCCGTGATGATATCGCCGGCACGCAGGCCGGCATCGTCTGCTGCGGTTCCGGGCGTCACGCCCGTTACTTCAACGCCCTCAACGGGACCGGACTCATCGTCGCCTTCTATCGTAATGCCGATTCGCGGTCGACCGGATTCGACAAATTTCATCTGCATTTCGCGAATTTCGGGCAACCGCTGTGAACTTAGCTCGGCAAGGCGCCGCGCAGCTGCGGCCATTTCCTTTTCCGCCATCCGCACACGTTCGGCGTACTCGGCTTCCTGCACTTCGACGTCATGCTCACGCTCTATCTCGCGTACGCGCTCGTCACCCGACTGCGCAGCAGCCTGTCCCGAACCAAGCAGCAGCGCCACGACCGGTATCAGGAATTTGATTGTCTTCATTACTTCGATACTCCTTACTGAATCGCCGCCCGTTGCGCCTGCGCATAGCGCAACTGCAGCAGCAGTTTCATCAAACGAACACGCTCGATCCAGTAGATCTCGCGTTCTTCGAGCGACATCGTTTGCGATGTCTCATTTAACTGGTAATCAATTGCCCCGATGCGATCCTCGATTTCCACGATTGTCGCAACGGTGCCGGCCTGTGCGACCCGCGGGCTGGCAGGCAACGAGCGCAGGTCACGTTCGATCTGGCGCGACTCGGGGCGCAGTCGCCGCTGGTATACGGGTGTCGGGATTGCCGCTGCCGCACTGCTGGCTGCACTTATCCTGCCCAATATGCCGAGCAACAATCAGGAAGGCATTACGGTTCCGCCGACGAACGTGGTCAGGACCGACCTCGAGGTCGAGTCAAACCTGACGGCGCTGCGCGCCG
>JBCAZN010000350.1:0-3330 GCA_038533035.1 Pseudomonadota bacterium | reverse complement strand
ATGTAGCTCGTTGCCGCGCCGCCAATAATTGCGCCGATGCTGCCACCTGACGTAATCAGGCCAAACAGGCGGCGGCCTTGCTCGCGCGTGTATATGTCTGCCATGAAACTCCAGAAGACGGACACGACGAACAGGTTGAACACGCTGAGCCAGACAAAATACACACGACCCAGCCAGATGGTGTCGCGTTCAGCGTCGATGTAATTCGTAAACAAGCCCCAGAAGATCAGGATATTGACGACAAAGAACAGATAGATCCACGGCAGGAACACCCGCCGCGGGTAGCGCGACGCGATCCAGCCGAAAATCGAGGACGCGATGAGCGACACGAAGAAAGTGCCGACAAACAGATACGGAATCGTGTTTGGCCCGCTGCCGACCGCCATGGCTTCGCGAATCGGGCGCAAAATATAGTAGGAGGACAGCACGCAGAAGAAGTAGGCGAACGACCAGGCCACTGCGGCGTACTCATGGCGTTTAACGCCGAGCACCGCCGTGATCAGATTTGTGCGAGACTGGGGTTCCGAAGCGGTGCTCATTTGCCGGTCAGTTTAATGAGTCCGCCACAAAAGTCACCGAAAACGAGAAAAACAGGGGTGCGCAACAATGGAAGCAGTCGTAATTGTCACCGTATTGGCATTACTTCAGTACGTTTATTTTGGGGTTCAGGTTGGCGGTATACGCGGTAAAACGGGCGTCAAGGCGCCGGCGATGTCGGGCGACGACCAGTTTGAGCGAATGAACCGCGTTCACCAAAACACGCTGGAGCAGCTGGTACTGCTCATCCCGGTGCTCTGGATCTACGCCCACTACGTCAACCCGATGTGGGGCGCCGGCCTGGCGGTTGTCTACATTATCGGCCGCTTTATCTACCGGGCCGCATACCTCAAGGATCCGGGTTCGCGCACGCTAGGGTTCATGCTGAGCTTCTTGCCGTCGGCGGTAATGGCTATCTGGGTACTCGTCAGCGCGGTAATGCATTACCTCTAGGCACATCTTGTTAATTCGCTGAGTTTCGTCGCTGGCAGGACGCCTGCCAGCACGGCACTTTCGTGGCTCACAGTTTCAAGGAGAGAAACGATGATGCTACGGATGGCGATTGCGGTTTTGGGTGTGTGGGGATCGAACATGGCGGCGACGGAAGAAATTCGGATCGACGGCTGTGCCGAGCTTGCCCGCATTGTTTATGACGAGGTGCAGTCAAGTGTCCTGCGCGGACCGGGTGGCGCTGGTCCCTGGTACATCAACCCGGGACAGGGTGATATCCACGTTTGCAGGACCGCGGCCAAAACCGTGTCACGCGCTTTCGGGCTGGCCCTACAAAGTGCCGGTGTGAATTTTAGCTGGAGCGACAGCGTGAGCCCCGGCGATCACTGCATGCGTGGATTCTTGTCGCAGTGTTATCCGAATTCCCGTTCGGTGCCGGGCAGCGAGCAACAGCCGGATCCGGTCGGCCCGATCTGGCGCAAGGTATCGCAGGCCGTCATGGGCGAGATGTATAACCCGCACAGCAGCGACGAAGTGCGCTTTCGTGCCGATGATCTGCGGCTGCGTCTTGGTCTGTCGCTTCGCAATTCGAGCCTTGAGCAGGGTCGATAGCGACGATAAGTTACACCTGCTGGTTTTCCCAGTCCGCAAGGACTTCTTTTGCGGCATCGACATCCTTGTCGTCGACCATCACTCGAACGTTTCCGAGCGCGGCAATTTCGCCAACGGCCCCCTGCAACATATCACCATGGATCTCCGCCTCGATGCCGGCGTTTTGCAATTGGTGCAACGCGAGGTGTCCCTCTATGTTGCTGTCGGTGCGGAATACGGTTTTCAATCGGGTCTCCGGGCTAGGTACGAATTGTCCAGGTCGATGGTACTATCGATTCCGATGCTTCGAAAATATACAAAAACGGATGCACCATCGTGGCAACGAAAGCTCGTCTTTATTCTGGGCTGGCTATTCGGTATTACGTTGCTGTTGTTTGCTGCCTGGGCTGTACTGCTCTACGCCGATGCTATTGGTACCGGCTGAACCGAGGGATACCTGATGAAAAACCTTGCCAAGGTTCTCTTGGCCGCAGTCGCTGTGATTATTGCCCTGCTGGCCGCGGTATTTCTCCTTACGTCAAACATTACCAAGACCGCTGACGATTTTTTTCAAGCTATTAGTGACGATAATTTCGATGGCGCGTATTCGATGCTGTCCCAGGACTTTCAGGCAGGCACGACCAAGCAGGAACTTGAAGAGTATCTGCGTGCCAATGCGTTGACCGACTACGCGAAAGCGAGCTGGCAGTCGCGATCGGTCAGTGGTGGCCGCGGTGAGCTCATTGGCTCGGTAACGACTGTAGAGGGCGGTGTTGTTCCTGTTTCTATAGGGCTTGTAAAGGGCAGTGATGGTGCCTGGAAGATTTACTCGATTAGTAAACCCTCATCAGGCCTTCTGGAGGAGTCGGCGGGAACGTCTTTGCCTTCGAAGTCGGAGCAGGAGCGATTGGTCAAGGAGTCCATTCACCTGTTCGCCGTTTCGGTGAACGAGGGCAGTATGGCCACACTTCATAATTCTGTATCGGCAATCTGGCAATCACAGATGTCGGTAGAAGAGATGGATGCGGCCTTCAATTCGTTTTATGAGTTGGACGCGGATTTGACGGTGCTCGATCAACTCGAACCGATTATCGAAGGGCCGGTAACTGTTAACGACGACGGCATACTGATGATCGCGGGATATTATGCGACGACGCCGAGCAGGCTGCTTTTCGAACACAAATTCATTTACGAGGGTATGGGGTGGAAGTTGTTCGGGCTTAGTGTCGACCTGCGGCCTGCAGCGCCCGATTCGTCCGAATAAGGTTTGGCTCGCGGTTGCCGCCTCCGTAGGGGAGCGGCGGGCGGCCGCTTGGGGCTAGCACCAGCTTCCAAGTCTTGTTTGAGATATCCTCCCAATCGCGAGCATCAACGAAATTGCCAAAGTCACCGACATTCGTCGTTGCAATATCTGAAAAATCATATTTACAAAGTGCATCGCCGGAATCGTTGCGTGCAGCGAGCACGCTATTCGCCAAATGATCGTTCTGTAATGCGGAAAGCGAACGCGCAGTGTCCGCGATCGCACCTATTCCAGATTCGATTGCAGGAAGGCCTCAATTGCTTTGAAGACCGTTTCCATATCCTCTCTGTAATACCATGGGTGCCTACCAATCGGATATCACTTCCCCAGGCCCCCTCTACCTCCAGGGCGATCACACATCCGTCCAATACCGAAACATCTTCTTCCATCCCGTCGTCGACTAGCCGACCCGACTGCTCTCTCACCCCCTCGGCCAAGAATGACAAAAC
>JBCAZN010000349.1:0-3341 GCA_038533035.1 Pseudomonadota bacterium | reverse complement strand
CGTATTGGCGTACGGTCCAGGGGCGACCGGCATACATGGTCGCTTTCGGGCCGCGCACATACGGCGCCATGCCCGGCAGCGTTCCAACGTGTTCGAGCGCCTCGAGATCGGCCTCGGTATAAAGGGGTTTGACCGAAAAACCCTCGGGCATCGCGACGGTCAGATCGTCAAGCGGGCGATCGCGGCACTCCTTGGTCGCGAGTGCCTCCCAGTCAGCGAGAGTCTTTTTCGGAACGTCGCCCATCAGCGCAGTAAACCCTTATCAAAATTCTTATTTTTCAACCAGATACGGCGGATTCCGTGGAATCATCGCAGATTTTGCCGTAAACACAAAATGAAACCGGGCGTCTTGCGAGAGAACCCCGGTAGTAAAGGTTGATTGTCCGGTGCTGCGAGGTGCAGCCGGAATACTGCTTCGCTGGTACGTGCTGCAGTAAATCTACCGCAGGAACAGCGTGTTAGGGCTGGGTAAGAGGGGCGAGATTGCCGACAAACTGCTCCGTTGCACGTCGCCAGCTACGGGTCATTGCGAAGTCGCGGCAGTCGCGTGGATTCAGGTCCAGGGCGCGGCTACACGCAGCTGACAGGTCGTGATCGAGGCAACCGGTCGTGCCCGCCCGCACAACATCGAGGGGACCCGTCACCGGATACGCGGCAACCGGCAGGCCACAGGCCATGGCTTCAAGCATGACAATGCCGAACGTATCGGTCTTGCTCGGGAATACGAATACGTCGGCGCCGGCCAGGTGACTCGCGAGTTCATCACCAAATTTGTAGCCAAGAAAATGTGCATCCGGGTACTCGCGCGTGAGGCGCCGTCGGTCGGGGCCATCGCCGATCACCACCTTCGAGCCCGGCAACGGCAAGTCGAGAAACGCTTCAATGTTTTTTTCCACGGCGACGCGCCCGACGTAGACCCAGATCGGACCATCGAATGCGTAGTCAACGGGTTGTTCAGGTGTGAAAACATCCGTCAGCACGCCACGCGACCATATCGCCACGTTCGTGAAGCCGCGGTCAAGCAACGTTTGGCGAATACTCTCGGTCGGCACCATGGTGCGTGACGCCGGTCCATGAAAGCGGCGCAGCATTGCCGTTGTCCAGCGAATCGGAATCGGAAACCGTTCGCGGACGTATTCCGGGAACTGCGTGTGATACGCGGTCGTAAATGGCAGACGGTGCTTGAGACAATAGCGACGCGTCGCCCAGCCGATCGGCCCTTCGGTGGCAATGTGCACGCAATCCGGCGCAAACGCATCGATTTCCCGGGCGATCGACCTGCCCGGGAACACGGACAGTCGGATCTCCGGATACGACGGTAACGGCACACTGCGACGGCCTTCCGGCGTCACCATCAGGACTTCATGATTCATCTCTTGTAACTGGTCGCGCGTCTGCGTCAGTGTTGTTACAACGCCGTTGACCTGGGGTGTCCACGCATCGGTGGCGATTACGATTTTCATGGGCGGGATGCTTGCTGAGTCACATGACGTTGCGGTTACCGGCATATGACTATTCGTTTACAGATTCCGCATCCTGGTAATGGAAAGTTCATGAAATTGTCATCGCACGGCAGTTTTAAGGCGCGATCATGCCACGTATGTCAAACGCCTGGTTTGCACGATGACCAATGTAATTGCCTACTTTGACGGACTTGAAGGCGCCCTTTGTTACCGCATTAATCGTCTGAGCCGACACGAATATGTGCGACGCTTTTTCGCGCTGATTTCCAAGGCAGGTGACGGCGGGTTCTGGGTTGCAATGGCCTGTGTTCCGTTGCTGATTGATGGAGCGAACGCGCTCCCCGTGATCGCGCGGATGGCCGTTGCGACTGTAGTTGGCATCGTGCTTTACAAAGCGCTGAAAACCCGCCTCGTGCGCGAACGCCCATTTATCAATCACGGCGATATTCATTGCGGCACCGCGCCGCTCGATCGATACAGCTTTCCGTCCGGCCACACGCTACATGCCGCGTCATTTGCGATCATGTTCACGTGGTATCTGCCGATGCTCGGATGGGTCACCATTCCGTTCGCGATCCTGGTTGCATCATCCCGGGTGATTCTCGGGCTGCATTACCCCAGCGATGTCCTGGCCGGCGCACTCATCGGTTCAATGCTGGCGATAATCGCTATCGTGCTTTGATCGACCAGCCGGCAATTAGCCGGCAATAAATCGATCGTATATTGTCGCACCCCAGACAACGGCTACGATGACAAGCGCGACAAATACGGCTGCTGACCCGAAATCCTTGGCGCGCCCCGATAGTTCGTGATGCTCGTCGCCATGCCGGTCAATTGCCGCCTCAACAGCTGAGTTCAATAGTTCAACAACAAGTACCAGCAACAGTACGGCGACCAGAACAGCGATCTCTGTCGGAGTCCGGCCCAGCCAGAACGCGCCGGGCAACAGGATAACTGTCAGCGCAAGCTCCTGGCGAAATGCGGACTCGTGCTTCCACGCATGGGCGAAGCCTTGTGCCGAGTATTTGGCGGCGCGAATTGCGCGCATCGGACCGGTGTTTCCTGGCTTGCCCACTTTAGAATTCTCGTTGCCGGAGTGCGGCAACTTTAACGAATCACGCCGCGACGCGCACTTTCTCGGACTGCCATTCGAGCAATTCGAGCGCGCCACTCTGCAACTCGGCAAGTGCGGTGCTGTGCTCGACCCAGTCACCGTCGTTGGCATACAGGATATTGTCGATCATGCGTACGCACGGCCGATGAATATGACCGCAAACAATGCCATCGAATCCGCGTTCAGCCGCGTAACCTGCTGCAATCGATTCAAACCGCCGAATATACTCGTTCGCGCCGGCCAGCCGGCTCTTGATCGATGCGCTCAACGAGAAGTAATCGGCGCCCAACCCACGTCTCATTCGGTTGATAACGACGTCAATCTCACGCAAACAGACGTAAGCGGCAGCGCCAAACTTCTCGAGGCCGGTACCGCGCCTGATCCGTCCGTCGAGCACGTCGCCGTGTGTGACCAGCAGGTTCTGGCCCGACGGCGTCCTGTGGATCGCTTCAAGCTCGATAGGAATTCCCATGATTTCGCGTCCCGCAACATGCCGGAACTGGTAGTCGTGATTACCGGGAATGAATACGACTTCGGTACCCTCGCGCTGCAGTCGCGCGAGCTCCATCACAACGCGTATATGCTGCTCCGGGAAGATTGGCCGTACTTTCATGCTCTCAAGATCAACGATATCGCCCACAAGATAGATCTTGTCGGTTGACACTTCATTGAGAAAATCGAGGAGGTTGTCGGCGCGCGAGGAGCGAGTGCCCAGGTGAACGTCAGAGATCCAGATAGATCGATAATTCAGTGCCATGTGATTC
>JBCAZN010000348.1:0-3350 GCA_038533035.1 Pseudomonadota bacterium | reverse complement strand
GACGGCGAAGGACGGAATCGTCGCCTCTGCGTGGTACCGGCTTTCCGCCGAGCGTGACACGCCGGAGTTCGTGCAAGAAACCCACCATGTACTGCGCGTATTTGTCACCGATCGGTGCAAGCTCGTTGACGTAAATGAAAAACGCGCGTTCGAACTTGCCGGAGACGAACAGCGACTCAACCTTTTGCTGTACCTGGAGTACCCGAGGGTCTGGCAGGTCCGCCGACAATTCGGAGGCTTTCTGCCCCGCCGCCACAGGGTTCGCGAGCAATACAATTGCACCCGTCGCTATAGCTATGATCAACCTGTTCAAGCTGGTCCTACTCCCCGTAAATCCTGAATTTTGGAGTGCCGCAGCACCGCAAAGTTCCGGCTACCGCGACGCCTTGTCCTCAAACTCCGGCGCTCTTTTCTCGAGGTTCGCGTGTACTGCTTCGGTCTGGTTCCTGCTACCGATAATTTCTGCCTGCAATGCGGCTTCCAGTGCGAGCGACTCTGCCTCGCTGGCTGTCCAGCCGTTGTTCACAAGCTTCTTGATGCCCCGTATGGCATCGGGTGAACGCATTGCACATTCCTCTGCCATCGCCCGCGCGGCGGCGAGCGGATCGTCGACAACGGCCGTGACCAACCCCATGCCCAGTGCTTCATCGGCTGCAAATACGCGCGCCGTCCAGGCCAATTCCTTGACCTGGTCCGGACGCAGAATATGTCGCGTTGTTGCCGTCATCGCCATGTCCGGGATCAATCCCCATCGCGACTCCATGATCGACATTTTCGTTGCAGGCGCCGCGTAGCGAATGTCGGCGCCCATTGCTACCTGGAAGCCTGCGCCGAATACGACACCGTGCAAGGCGGCGATTACCGGCACCTCAAGCTCGCGCCAGGCATACGCGGCGCGCTGAAACAGGTTAGCCGGCGATGGCGCCAGCGGGGTCGCGAGCGCATCGTGAAAATCAAACTCGGGATTGCCCATCACCGAGAGATCGATACCGGCGCAAAAGTTGTCACCAGCACCGTGCAATACCACCGCCCTTACAGATTCCTGATTCGCGATATGATCCGCTGCTTCGATGAGCGCCTCGAACATGCGCGTATCCACCGCGTTCATCTTGTCAGCACGGTCGAGCATGACATCGGCTACATGGCCGTCGACGGTGACGCGAATTCGATCTTTCAACTGAGCCTCCAGATACTTGTTCAACAGGCTGCTAGGTGCGCAGCATGCATTTGCCGTTGCGCAATACCATGACATCGCGTTCGACGGCCGTGCAGCGGAATGACACGACGTTGCCGTCCTGCCACATGTCGGTACGAATCGTGTCACCGGGCATGACAGGCGCCGTGAAACGCGCGTCGAATTCTTCGATTAGCGTGTGATCGTAATCGCAAATAGTCTCGAGGATGGCGCGGCAAGCGATGCCATAGGTGCACATGCCATGCAGAATCGGAACGTCGAAACCTGCATCGGAAGCCATGCCGGGATCCGCGTGCAGCGGATTGCGATCGCCGGTCAGGCGATACAACAGTGCCTGGTCTTTACGGGTCGGCAATTCGCAGCTCAGGTCGGGGTCACGGCGTGGTGCCCGGTGCGGACGTGGTCCCTTGCCCATCGGGCCGCCGAAGCCGCCGTCGCCGCGCGCCATGACCGTACAACCCAGCGTGAACATTACCGTGTCATCCGACGCCAGCCGACCCTCCGCCTCGAACAGGATCACGGCGCCCTTGCGCTCGCCCCAGTCGAAAGCATCAACCACGCGCTTGTCGATCTTGAGATCGGCGGCCGGCGGCAACGGCCGGTACAGACGCATGCGCTGCTCCGAGTGCAGCACCTGGCTAAAGTCCCAGCCGAGGCCTGGAGGAAACATGTCCGGAACCAGCACGGTCGCAAACGTCGGCACGGTGCGAAAATGCTCACCCTGCTCGTATACGTACGGCAGTTCTCTCAAGTCCACGGCATTGCGACCCATTCCGATGCTCAGTGCATACAGGATCGCCTCGGTATCGGTGTAGCTGAGTGGCAGATCGAGCTCCTCCGTCGCCATCAGCTCATCGTAATCAAGTGGCATGTCACATCCATTGTTCGAATGCGACGATTGTACATGCTTCTGCGGCAGCTACATTCTGAAAATGCCGTACGGCTGCTCATCGCCGAGCGGATGATTCATTGCGACAGACAGGCCGTGAGCCAATACGGCGCGGGTATCGAGCGGATTGATGACGCCGTCATCCCATAGCCGGGCACTGGCATACAGCGGGTGCCCCTGGGTTTCGTACTGCTGGCGAATCATCTCCTCGTAGTCGGCTTTTTCCTTCTCGGTCCACGGTTCGCCGCGGGCTTGCAGGCCGTCTTCCTTCACCGTCGACAGCACCATCGACGCCTGCTCGCCACCCATAACTGAAATGCGGGCATTCGGCCACATCCACATGAAGTTCGGGCTGTAGGCCCGACCGCACATTGCGTAATTGCCGGCGCCGAACGAACCGCCCGTCACCACCGTGAACTTCGGCACGCTCGCGGTCGCAACGGCATTGACCATCTTGGCGCCGTCTTTGGCGATCCCGGCATGCTCGACGCGTTTGCCGACCATAAAGCCCGTGATGTTCTGCAGGAAGATGAGTGGAATTCGACGTCGACTGCAGAGCTGCACGAAATGCGCGCCCTTTTGCGCCGATTCCGGGAACAGGATGCCGTTGTTGGCAACGATGCCAACCGGGTAGCCGTCGATGTGGGCAAAGCCACACACCAGCGTGTTGCCATACAGCTTCTTGAACTCCTGGAACTCGGAGGCATCGACAATGCGCGCGATGATTTCGCGGACATCGTAGGGAAACCGGTACTCGCGCGATACGATGCCGTAGATATCATCCGCAGGATACGCCGGGTCGCGGGCCTCGATTCGCACCGCCTGACATTCGCGCCTGGCATTCAGATTGTTGACGATATCGCGGGCAATCCGCAGCGCGTCCTCGTCGTCGTCCGCAAGGTGATCGGTCACGCCCGAGATCCGCGAGTGCACGCTGCCGCCGCCGAGCGT
This sequence comes from Pseudomonadota bacterium, assembly GCA_038533035.1. GTDB lineage: Bacteria > Pseudomonadota > Gammaproteobacteria > Steroidobacterales > Woeseiaceae > UBA1847. The sequence continues at coordinate 315 of JBCAZN010000348.1, read as the reverse complement.
TTCCGCATCGACCACCTCGCCAGTGGCCGCCTTAACGAGCGGCGGTCCGCCGAGAAAAATCGTGCCCTGGTTGCGCACGATGATCGACTCGTCACACATCGCGGGTACATAAGCGCCGCCCGCGGTGCAGGAACCCATGACCACGGCGACCTGCGGGATGCCTGCTGCTGACAGGTTGGCCTGGTTGTAAAAGATGCGGCCGAAGTGATCGCGATCAGGGAACACTTCGTCCTGTCGTGGCAGAAACGCGCCCCCCGAATCGACGAGGTAAATGCACGGCAAGCGGTTCTGCAGCGCGACTTCCTGCGCCCGCAG
>JBCAZN010000347.1:0-3381 GCA_038533035.1 Pseudomonadota bacterium | reverse complement strand
GTCCAGTGAAGACCCGGAGTATCTTCGCAGCCTGATGCGGGAAGACGAGAAGGAACTCAGGGTGGAGCCGTTTCCGGTGCCGGAAACTGAGTAGACCGCACTTAGCCCATTGCAAACGATAGCGATCAAACAGGCCAGATGGGCTGTCCGGCCCGAGCCTGTACGAACAGGAACGTCGCCAACGCTACCTGAATGCCGGCCAGGCCGAGTACGACCAGCCGTACATTCCAGCCGCGCCGATCGGCGAGCCATCCGGCGAACGGCACCGTCTGCATCAGATGCAGGCTGAAAAAATGCGCCGGCCGCAAATCGCCGTATTCACGGCTCCAGCCCAAAAAGGGAACAGTCGCGCCGCCGCCTTCAAGTGGCGCACCGACAAATCGCCCGGTGCTCGACATGTATCCGGCAAACACCATCGACAGCAGGAAGCCGAGCGACAAACCGACAATTGCACCCAGCCAAAGGCCCGGGCGAGACCTGTCGCCCTTGCGCCAGATCTGGATTGCCAGCACCAGGGCCACCAGGACCAGCAGCACGGCGGCAATGCCCATTGCGGCATACATCAGCGCCTCAATCTGGGTTTCGAAATTAAAGTGCGAGCGACGTGCCCGGCCAGCCTGGATCGTTATATAGAGATATTCAAAGATCAGAGCACCGGCGGCGAGATAGCTAAAGACCCGCAACGTCGCGCCGGAGCGGATGGTGCGCGGCACGAGTTGTGCCAGTACCGCCAGTGTCAGGAAATGGAGTGCCAGCGAGACGTTGAATTTCTGTGGTTTGATCCAGACGTTCGCGCCGTCGAGTGTGCGCTGCTCGAACAGCAATGCAGGAGTGAAGACGACAACGCTGGCGAGCAGCAACAACCCTAGTGAAAGATGCAGCCGGGTCACATGATCGTCGTCGAGCCAGGAAATCGGTGGCAGCCAGTCCGTGGTTTGTCGTCTGCTCATGCAGTTGCCCCCAGCACCGCAGAAGATCCACTGCGGGAGTGTGCGGCAAGAATCGTGAGAAACAGCGCGAGCCCGATCGGGCCGAACATGAAGGTCGCAATCAGGATTGGAGCCTGGACTAAGCGGTTGAGGCCCACCTGGTCAGCCTTGACGGCAAGCCAGCCGCCGATGAACAGGTCGAAGGCGAGATAATGTACCCAGCCGGCCAGCAACATTTCCTCTTTAGAAAGAAGCGCGCTTACTTCGGAAAGCGATCCGTACCCGCCACCGTCGATCGTGAAGAAATGCGTCATCGCGAGCCCCGCATAGAGCAGTGACAGCCCGAAAGGAATGATGTAGCGCGGCACGGCCAGTAACCATGGCCACCGCCGCGGAAGGAACACCAGAACCAGCCACCCGAGCATCGCGGCCTGGCCGGCCCATCCAAATAACTGATCCGCAGCTGGCATTGGCGTTGATCCTTTTTCTGGCGAAGACCCCGCAAATGTACCAGCTAAACGACGCCTGGCGGCAGCCATCAATCGTCACAGCTTCCTCAGCTGATCATCAGTACACGGCCGCGGCGAGCGCGTATTGTTCGTCATATCGCATGAGCAGGAGGCAACCCGAATGGCGACGATCAACCATCAAGTGACATGCCTTGTCACGATAGTGAGTGTCTTGCTGGGTCCTGCGACTGCAGTGGCACAGGGACAACTACCGGGCCAGAATCTGCAACAAGAGTGGCTCGAAATTCAGACAAGCAAAGATATGGACGCCAGAGCTGACTGGTGGCGGAACCTTGGCGTCGAGCAGCTGGAAGCCTTCATTGAAGCCGGTGTTGACTCAGCCATCGCGGACAGGCGCGGGTGGACTCCACTGCACTCGGCAGCCCGCTACAACTGCGACCCCAATGTTGTCTCAGCGCTCTTGCAGGCGGGCGCAGCTGTCAATGTGAAAGACCGTTCCGGCGATACGCCGCTGCACTGGGCGGCGGCCGAAAATACGAATGTCGAGATCGTCAATCGCCTCCTGGAGGCAGGCGCCAACGTAAACGCCAGAGACAGGTATGGCTGGCAACCCATTCATACGGCGGCTGACAGGAACCCGAATCCGGGTGTTATTGAAGCATTGCTGGCGGCCGGTGCGGAACGCAACAAAAGAGCTTACTTTTTGTTGTTTCGCCCGAGGTTCCTTGTGAAGCATAACGCCAATATGTCTGACGACAATAAGGCGATTGCTCTGGCGCTACTGGACGAGATTGACGAGCGAAACAGCTCGGAACCCCGTCTGGCTCAGGATACACATTAGCAATCGCCGATACGTTCGCCGCGGACAAAAGACTCCATTTCTATCGTCGTGTCTTCTATCGTTATTTTCATGGTGGTAATCAGCTCGTAGCCGCTGGCGTTGTAGGTTCCCCGGCTTTCGGCGGTGGCGTCAGATCCCTCAATCGCGCATTCCATTTGCATGCTGATTTTTCCGTTGCCCCAGTCGGCCTGGGTGATCGTGCAGCCTTCCATGCCAGCATGCTCGCCGAGAAAGCTGGCGGGGTCTGCCGCCAGGTCTTCGCTCGTCAAACACTGCTCCAGACTTTCCTGGACCATGCCAGGAGGCAGGTCTTGACCGCTGATACCGACCGTAACTTGATAAAGCCCTGGCTCAGGTTCCAATGATGAGCTGTCGGCAGCCACGGCGACCAGTGGCAGCACCAGTAGCAAAGAAAGGTTTCTGAACATTAGTGGGGTCTCCAGCAGGGGTGTGGGTGCGATATAGCAAACACGAATGTGAGAGAGACTAGCATTTGCTAAAGACCAAAAGACAGACGACGGGCACGGCCCGAAACAATTTGATACATCATTGCGGCAGGCGTGTTTATTAATTGAGAACCGGCCGGGAGGCGCAAACTTGGTGTAGGCGTCGAGCCGATCGCTAGTCAGGCGACCCGAACATCGCAAAGAGTTCCGCGCCGGTCATGTTGTGGGTTTCATTCGAAAAACTATAGAACGATGGCTTTTCGTCGATGAACACCTGGGTCTCGAAAACCAGCTCAGGTGCGTCATCAAAGAGTCCAATTGGAACAAAGTGCTGACCGGCTTCCTTGAGGCGATAGAAAAGGTGGGTACCGCAGTTGCGGCAGAAACCGCGTTCGGCCCAATCAGATGACGGATATATCGCCACGTGCTCTTCACCTTCGAAGCTGACCGCCTGACCACAGTTGACCTCCATAAACGGCCCGCCACTCCAGCGGCGACAGGTCCTGCAATGGCATGCGCCTACCGAATTCTTTTCGCTCGAGGCGCTGATTCGCACCTCGCCGCAGACACACTGGCCTCTCAAATTAAATGGTTTAGACATCTTGGTTTCCTCAAGTACTAAATGTGCACGACTAAAACCGTTAGCCCCCCGGTACTGTGTAGTACGTCGGTGATGCCGGTCGGGCCGGCATCAC
>JBCAZN010000346.1:0-3386 GCA_038533035.1 Pseudomonadota bacterium | reverse complement strand
GCTGCTAGTTGTCGGACTTCTTGCGCTGCATCGCGTCAAGAAACTCGTCGAGGCGTTTTTTCGCCTGAGCGGTAACGCCGCCACGCTTGTACTCGTCAACAACAAAAGACTCCACGCGGTGCACAAGATCGTCGATGTCGCGATCACCGAACGGTGATTGTTCGACAACGTCGTCAGGCGCATTCTTCACCGCACCGAACAGATTGATCCAGCGCTCGGTTTGCTTGCCAAATTGCAACAGATGATAAAACTGCGGCCCGGGCCTGCCGTTGTGACTTGTAATCAGGCTGACAAGACCTGCGATCAACGACGCCGGAACTAACAACAGATCGCGGAGGCCGTCGACGATCAGCTTGCCCTGCATAACCGCAATATCGCGCAACAAGATCCAGCGCTCGCCGGCATGACTGTTTTCCGGGGTATTCGGCATCTCACTCACTTCGGTAAAACCCAATCAAGACAATGAATTATAGCGGCATTCGCTGGTCAACGACCGATGATTGCAGTAGGGTGGTCGCGTTTCGGAATTCGTTCGCAAGTTGATGCCAAACTACGAACCCACAGCACCCTTCCAACATGGAACGGCCGCTGCAACCGGTGTTCTTGTTGTTAACCTCGGTACTCCCGAGGCGCCAACAACGCCAGCAGTACGTCGCTTTCTAAGACAGTTTCTCTGGGATCCGCGTGTCGTTGAGTACCCGCGACTCCTGTGGTGGCTGATCCTTAATCTCGTCATCCTCGTGATACGACCGCCTCGTTCAGCGGCAGCGTATCGTGAGATCTGGACCGACGAGGGGTCACCGCTGATGATCTATTCGAAAAAGATCGTCGCCGGGCTCGATTCGCGCTTAGAGGACGTCGAGCTGGAACTCGCGATGACCTACGGCGATCCTGCGATTGATGACGCGATTGATCGACTGGTTGCAAAAGGCGTGCGCCGGATACTCGTGTTGCCACTCTATCCTCAGTACTCCGGAACAACGACGGCCTCTGTGTTCGACGCCGTCACACGCAAACTGGGTCGTATGCGCTGGATACCGGAAATTCGGTTTATCGGCAGCTATCACGACGACCCCGGCTATATCGATGCGCTAGCCAACAGTGTGCGCGAGTACCGCGCAACGCATCAGGGCGGTGACAAACTGCTGATGTCGTTTCACGGCGTGCCAAAGTACACGCTGGACGGGGGCGATCCTTACTTTTGCCATTGCCAGAAAACGGCCCGGCTGTTGGCGACAGCCTTGCAGCTCGAAGACCACGAATGGAACATCTCGTTCCAGTCACGCGTCGGTCGCGAAGAGTGGCTGCAACCGTATACCGAAGAAACCGTGCGCGGCTATGGCGGCGCCGGCATGCGTCGACTCGACGTGATGTGTCCGGGATTCTCGGCGGATTGTCTCGAAACGCTCGAGGAAATCGCGATGCAGAATGCCGAGGCGTTCAGCGAGGCAGGCGGCGGCGAACTGCACTACATTCCGGCACTGAATGATCGCGATGACCATCTCGACGCGCTCGCAAACGTCATAACTCGCCACCTCGCTGGCTGGTCCGACGGCACCGACGTTGATGCAGAACAGTCGGCTAAGCGTGCCCGTGCGCTGGGAGCAAGTGCGTGAGCACGATCGGCCACTTCCTCGAGTTTTCGGTGCAAACGCCCGACATTCTCGAATCGCTGCATTTTTACAAGACGTTGGGATTCAGCGAAGTTGAAACCGGGGACGTCTGGCCGCACAAGTACACGGTTGTCAGCGACGGTGAACTCAGTATCGGGCTGCATGACAGGGAATTTGACTCACCCTCGATAACGTTCGTGCAGCCCGACCTCGCCAGGCACGCGCGCTCAATGACGGATCACGGCTTCGATTTCCGTTATTTGCGGCTCGACGAAGACGTATTCAACGAGCTGGGATTTTTCGATCGCGACAAGCACATGATCGCCATGGTGGAAGCGCGCACGTTCAACGTTGGTGAAGATGCCGAGCGAAACTCCCTCTGTGGCGACTGGTTCGAGTTATCGCTACCGGTACGCGACGCATTACGTGCCGCACAATTCTGGGCGCCGATTGCACCGAAACTGCTCGAATTGCGCGAAGAACCCACGGCCCACATGCGCTTTGAGGCCGACGGCGCGCCGCTCGGCCTGTCCGAGAGCATTGCCGTCAAGTCGCCATCGCTCTGCTTCCGTTGTGCGGATCGCCACGGCCTGATGGCCCTCCTGCAGCAGCAGGGATTGCGGTTCGAAAAATTTCCGGGGTATGAAGGTGCTTTCGTTGCGATTTATGCTCCGGAAGGCACAACGCTGTTTGTGTTCGAAGAAGACTTTCTCGGCGAGAAGTACGAGGTCGACGAGTCCGGCGACCCGAGCGAATTCCCCGATCTTGGCTAATGCCCGCGGCGCACCACGCCGAACTTCCTGAGCAACCAGCGACCGACCGCTGTTTTCAGCACCGGCACGGTCCACCGATACAGGCGTCCGCTCGTATAGGTTGCACAGCCGCGTTCGACGGCCGCCAGGCCTTCGCGGACAACGACATCGGCGTCGTACCAGAGAAATTCCGGTGTGCCTTTCTTCATTTTCGTTTGCTGTTCACTGGCGTGAAAATCCGTGTGCGTGAAACCGGGACACAGCGCCATGACCCGAACTCCCTCATCGCGGAAACTGAGCGACAGACTGCGTGACAACGAAACCAGGTAGGCCTTGGTCGGGCCGTAACTGTAGTCGCCCGCGAACGAAATCAGCCCGGCGACCGACGCCACGTTGATAACGCGGCCATCCCCACGTTCGCGCATTGGCGGAATGAAGTAGTGGCACATCGCCGCGTACGACATGACCATGAGTTCGAGATATCGCTCGGTGGCTTCCCAGTCACGATTCCTGATCAGGTCCGGCCCGGCTGAGCCGGCGTTGTTGATCAGGTAGTCGATAGCCAGCCCACGCCTTTGCACTTCGGCGAAAAGCCGGCCGGGTTCACCTTCGACTGAGAGGTCTGCGCCGATAACATCGACGGCGACGTTGTACTCGTCATGCAGCTCTGCCGCGAGTTTTTCCATGGGTTTCGAGCGCCTGGCGACCAGCACCAGGTCGCGACCCTGCGCCGCCAGTTGCCGCGCAAACTCCTCGCCAAGGCCGGCGGAAGCACCGCTAATCAATACTCTCGGCTCACTCACAATACTTCATCCATCAACGCGATCGCGCGGCGCAGATACGCGCCACCAAACAAGTTTAAGTGGTCCAGCACATGGTACAACTGATAAATGGAGCGTCGCTCACGATTTCCGGGCTGCAATGGCCAGCTCGATTCATACGCCGCGTAGAATGCCGGTCCGAAGCCGCCGAACAAGCGCGTCATCGCCAGGTCGAATTCCCGGTCGCCAAAATAGACAGC
>JBCAZN010000345.1:0-3386 GCA_038533035.1 Pseudomonadota bacterium | reverse complement strand
GTCGCCCGCCTACATCGAGCGCGTTGCGCGCGCTTTTAACGGTGACACCACCGGTGTCCGCGGCGATATGCAGGCCGTTATTCGCGCGATCCTGACCGATCCTGAAGCGCTGGCCGATCCGGATCCGAACGGGCAATTCGGCAAACTGCGTGAGCCCGTCGTGCGCAACGTCGCAATGCTGCGGCAGCTTGGCGCGACCAGTAACGACGGCTTCATTTTCAACTCTGGTTACGTCGTACAGTTTCTTGCCAAGCAACACGCACTGTCGGCACCCAGCGTGTTCAACTTCTTTCTCCCATCGCACAGCCCGCCGGGCGAGTTAGCGGCCGCGGGGCTGGTCGCACCCGAGTTTCAGATCACGACCAGCTCCAGCATTGCCGGAGTAACCAACCTGGTCGACTGGCTGCTGGTTATCGGTGCGGTCACCGATGCACCCGAACCGTTCTCGCCGGTCAGCCTCGACCTCGACGAATATCGTGCGCTCGTGAACAACGTCGATGACTTTATCGATCGGCTCGACATCGTCTTTACCGCAGGCACTCTGAGCATGGACAGCCGCCAGGCCATCGCCGGCACGCTCGAGCCCATGGACGACATGGAGCTGCGTTTGCTCATGGGCCTGTACCTCATTCTTGTTTCGCCAGACTACGCAGTTCGTCTGTAAGGGAGTCACTATCATGATGACACGACGCGGATTTCTTTCTCACAGCTGCGCCCTGGGCGTTGCATCTACCACGGCCGCCAGCACTCTGCTGCAACTCGGCCTCGCACGACAGGCAGCGGCGCAAACCGCACCGAACTATCGGGCACTGGTCTGCATCCTGCTGGCGGGCGGCAACGACTCGTACAACATGCTGGTGCCAACCGACGCCGATCAGTACTCGGAGTACGCGGGTATTCGTTCCGACCTGGCATTGCCGTCTAATGAATTGCTTGCGCTGCCCGGCACGACATCGGCCGGCCGCAGCTACGGCCTGCATCCGGGGATGTCGGAGCTGCAGTCGCTGTTCACTAACGGTGATGCGGCCATGATTGCGAATGTCGGCACGCTGCTCGAAGCATACGATGCGACGGCGGTTGCGAATGGCACCGCAAGACTGCCGCTGGGCCTGTTCTCACACTCCGACCAGATTGCGCAGTGGCAGACTGCCATCCCGGACGGCCGCGTAGCGCAAGGCTGGGGCGGACGTATCGCCGACCTCATGCAGGACGTCAATCTGCAGAACGGTGTGTCGATGAATATTTCGCTGTCCGGCAGTAACGTCTTCCAGAGTGGCAACACCGTTGCCGAGTACTCGATTGACGCCGCCGGTGACGGTGCCGTGGGCATCAATGCCTACGACGACGGCTCGGAGTTCGGTGCACTGCGCAAGCAGATGATCGACGACCTGCTTGCGGTGCAGCAGCCGCACATCCTGCGCCGCGAGTATTCGAACCGCATGCGCGCCTCGATTGATGCGCGCCAGGTATTCATTGATGCGCTCGGCACATCGCCAACGCTCACAACACCGTTCTCGGCCGGGCCGTTCTCACAAAGCCTGCGCCAGATTGCGCGTACGATCGGTGCCCGGGACGCATTAGGCGCGACCCGGCAGACGTTCTTCGTCACGGTCGGCGGCTGGGATCACCACGATGACGTGCTCGACAACCAGGCCAACATGTTGCCTGCGATCAGCGCGGGTCTGCAGGAGTTTCGCGACGCGCTGGTCGAGCTCGGTGTATTCGACGAAGTCACGACGTTTACGACGTCTGACTTCGGCCGTACGCTGACATCGAACGGCAAAGGCTCGGATCACGGCTGGGGCGGCCACCACATTGTTATGGGTGGCAGCGTCGCGGGCGCACAGTATTTCGGTGACTACCCGATCCTGTCGCCGTCCAGCCCGCTCGATACGGGCCGCGGCGTATACGCGCCGACCACCTCGGTCGACGAGTACTTCGCGGAGCTCGCGCTGTGGTTCGGCGTCGCACCGTCGGAACTCGACCAGGTGCTGCCGAATGTGCGCAACTTTTACTCGCCGGAAAGCGGCACGGCGCCGCTCGGCTTTTTGTTGTGATGCGCGCCCGTGAATTGCATTACAGTTAACCAATGCCGCTCGAAGACGCCACCGATGCTGACCTGGTCCGGGAATTCAAAGCGGGCAATGCGGCGGCCTTCGACGCGATCGTGCTGCGCTTCCAGGATCGCATCTACCGTCTTGCCAGCATCTGGCTCTACGACCGGCAGAACGCCGGCGATGCGGCCCAGGAAGTATTCCTGCGCGCCTACAAGGGACTGCGCCGCTTCCGCTTTCGTGCCGCACCGTTCAGCTGGCTGTATCGCTGTACACGCAACGTCTGTAACGAGTTCAATCGCCAGCGCCGCGGCGACGCACTGGACGATGAACCGGCCGATGACGGCAACCGGCCGCACCAGGCACATGAAGATGACTCGGCCGCCAGGCAGGTTCGCGAACTCGTCCAGGTATTACCCGGACGCCAACGCGAGGTCGTGGTTCTGCGCATCTTTGAAGAGCTGTCGGTTGCCGAAACAGCCGCCGCCATGGGGTGCCGGGAAGGCACCGTCAAAGCATTGCTGCACAAAGCAACACAGCGATTGAAAATAAGCGCGAGCAATCTGGGACTCGAACCATGAAAGAAAGCGACATCGAAAAACTGCGTAAGGACTACCGGGCGATCGAAGCACCGCCCGCGCTGGCGACGCGCATTCGTGCGCATACCGCCGAGCAGCAAAATCGGCGGCGTGGCTGGCTGCCGGCCGCAGTGGGTGCAGCATTTGCAGTTACCGCCGCGTTTTTTCTATTCACCAACCTGCAACAGGATGAGCGCCTGACTGACACCCTGGTTGCCGAGAACAGCACATCCAAACCGTCGATGGCATCGCTTGCGCGCGTCATGCAGAAGCGCCCGACCGTGTCGGCGCCGAGCATGTCACAAGTTCGCGTGCGCACTCTGCCGGCGCCGCCGCCGAAACCCGTGCCGCAGTCGAAAAAGCCGCCTGCGACAAAATCGTATTTTGAAATTGAAGACTTGATTCCCAAGGAGAAAGACCATGCACACAGTTAAGAATTTTGCCCTTGGCGCAACCGCCACATTGTTACTCGCCATCGCACCGGCGAGTCACGCCCAGTCGGCTGACGACCTGCGAACGATGCAGACGTTTCTCGACATCATGACCAGCTACTTCCAGATCATCGAGTCGAGTCATGCAATCAGTTCTGACGATGAGAAGTCGGCGATCATGCACATGCAAAAGATCCAGGAGGTCTACGAAGAGCGCGGCGAAAAGATTCGCGCCGCCGAGGTGCTGCGCGAAGTACTGGATCTTTTGCATGTGCATGATCGCCGACTTCTCATCGTCAGAACTGATTGCATGACTCGACTCG
>JBCAZN010000344.1:0-3398 GCA_038533035.1 Pseudomonadota bacterium | reverse complement strand
AATACCGGTTTGACGACGCCATGCTGCTGCAGCAGGCGTTGACCCACCGCAGTGCGTCCCGAAACAACAACGAACGCCTCGAGTTCCTGGGCGATGCGGTGCTGGACTTCGTGATCTCCGAGGCCGTGTTTCGTTCACATCCGCTCGCCGATGAGGGCGACCTGAGCAAGCTGCGCTCCTCGCTCGTCAAGGACGAGTCGCTGGCGAGTCTTGCTGCTGATCTTGGCGTGGGCGAGCACCTGATTCTCGGCGGTGGTGAGATGAAGTCAGGCGGACATCGGCGCAAATCAATACTGGCAGACGCACTCGAGGCAATTTTCGGCGCGGTATTCGTGGACACGGGATTTGATGCCTCCCGAGCCATTATCGAGCGGGTTTTCGAACAGCGCTTGCAGTCGCTACCCGATGTCAGTGAGCTACGTGATGCAAAAACCCGCTTGCAGGAATGGCTGCAGAAGCGCAAGTTTGAGCTGCCTGTCTACGAACTCGTGGACGTTTCGGGTGAAGATCATGACCAGCAGTTCACAGTGACCTGTACCGTTAGCCAAAAGTCGGCCGTGACCGAGGGGCAGGCGTCGAGTCGACGCAAGGCCGAGCAGCGTGCCGCCAAGGCGATGCTGAAACAGATCCGCGGCAAATCAAAATGATGGCCGCCGACGGATTCCGCTGCGGTCTCGTCGCCGTTATCGGTCGTCCCAACGTTGGCAAGTCGACGCTGATCAACGCAATCATGGGGCGCAAGGTCAGTATCGTGACTGCCAAGCCGCAAACGACGCGTCATCGTATTCTTGCCGTACACAACGGCGACGGTCACCAGGTAATTTTCGTCGACACGCCGGGATTGCATCGCAAAGCCGGTAAGGCGATGAACCGTCTTATGAACAAAACGGCGGCGAATGCGCTGGCCGATGCCGACATCGTGCTGTTTGTCAGCGATGCGACGCAGTGGACGTCGGAAGATGACGACGTGTTGAAACGACTGCGTACCTCCAAGGCACCCGTGATCGCGCTTCTGAATAAGGTGGATCGTGTGCACCCGAGAGAGAAGCTGCTTGATGCCATTGCGCTGATGAACGCGCGCCACGAGTTCACGGAAATCGTGCCGGTATCGGCGTTGAAGAATGACAATCTCGATCACCTGATGAACCTGCTGCCAAACTACCTGCCGGAATCCCCGCCATTGTTCCCGGAGGACATGGCGACCGATCGCAGCGACGAATTTCACGCTGCCGAGATTATCCGCGAGAAACTGACGTTGATGCTGCACCAGGAACTGCCGTACGGGCTGACCGTGCAGGTGGAGCGCTACGCGCGGGAAGAATCCGGACTGGCGATCAATGCGGTTATCTGGGTCGAACGTGACAGCCAGAAGGGCATTGTTGTCGGCAAGAAAGGCGGGTTACTTAAAAAGGTGGGTCAGGCTGCGCGGCTGGAACTGAAGGAGCAAGCCGGACAGCCGGTGCACCTGGAACTGTGGGTCAAAGTGAAGTCCAACTGGGCCGACAATGAAAAAGATCTCATGAACCTGGGGTACGAGTCGCCGTAACCACTACTATGAGCGTCCAGCGTCGTGTCCAGCAGCAACCCGGGTTCATCCTGCACCATCGACCGTTTCGGGATACGAGTCAGATTCTCGATATCGTGACGCGTGATCACGGCAAGATCGCCGTCGTCGCGCGCGGCAGCCGCGGCTCCAAGTCGCGTCTGGCGGGCGTGTTGAGACCGTTTCTGCCGCTGCGCGTCTCGTGGGTTGCGAAGTCGGATCTCGGCACCTTGACGGGCGCCGAGGCCGCGGGGCCACCGACCGGCGTGACGGGCGACGCCATGCTGTCGGCGTACTATGTGAATGAGTTACTGCTGAACTTCCTGCATCGCCACGACCCGCAACCCGAGATTTTCGACCTGTATCGCGAAGTGCTGGATGCGCTGTCGCGCTCGCATGCGATCGCGCCGAGTTTGCGTTCCTTCGAAATCGAATTTCTGAGCCTGCTTGGCTATGCGCTGAATCTCGATCATGTGGCGGGTGGCAGCGAACCGCTGCAGCAGCAGCAGCACTACGAGTACCGGGTAGAACAAGGCCCGGTGGCCGTCGAACGCGCCGAGGGGCGAATGATTTTCAACGGCGCGACGCTGCAGTCGATCGCCGCGCAGGACTTTGCCGACGAAAAGATCCTGCGTGCCGCTAATCGGCTGCTGCGTGATGTCATTACCTGGCATCTCGGTGGCAAGGAGCTCAAGAGTCGCAAGGTGCTGCTCGAGCTGCATCGCGGTAGAATCGCGCCTTCGTCAAACGAGGAGCCGCAGTCTTGAGCAACCCTGTCCATCTTGGAGTCAACATCGATCATGTCGCCACGTTGCGCCAGGCGCGCGGCACGAGCTATCCGCGGCCGGCCGATGCCGTTCAGATCGCCGAACGTGCGGGTGCTGACAGCATCACGGTGCACCTGCGTGAAGATCGTCGACACATCCAGGATGCGGACCTTGATGCGGTCAATGCGGTCATGCGTACACACATGAACCTGGAAATGGCTGTCACCGAAGAAATGCTGGAGATCGCAGTCCGCGTGCAGCCGTCCGATGTCTGCCTGGTTCCGGAGAAACGCGAAGAAGTCACCACCGAGGGTGGCCTCGACGTCGCGGGACAGTTGCAGAAGGTGACCGACGCGTGCAAACGGCTCGCTGATGCAGGCATCCGGGTGTCGCTATTTATCGATCCCGACCGTTCGCAACTCGATGCGGCCGTGGCTGCAGGTGCACCCGTTGTCGAATTGCATACGGGCGCCTATGCGGATGCGTCCGATAGTGACGAGGAAGCTGCGGAACTTTCACGCATCGTCGATGCGGCGCAGTACGGGCACAAACTCGGCTTAGTCATCAACGCCGGCCACGGACTGCACTACGACAATGTTCACCCGATTGCGGCAATTCCCGAAATTGTCGAACTCAATATCGGGCACGCCATTGTCGCGCGTGCCGTGTTTGACGGCATGAGCGTTGCCGTCAGCGAAATGAAGCGACTGATGAATGAAGCACGCGGGAACGCGTCATGATTTTCGGTGTGGGTACCGACATCGTGGAGTATTCGCGCGTCCAGTCGATATGGGACCGGTTCGGCGAACATTTTGCAAAGCGCATTCTGATGGACGAGGAAATGACGCTGTTTCGCCGTGCAAAAGACCCGGTCCGGTTTCTTGCGATGCGATTTGCAGGTAAAGAGGCGTCGGTCAGGCTGACATGCCCCTTGCCAATACCCAGCCTGTCACAAACGCGTTGACCGCGCTCCGACCAGATGATGAGCGGCCGGCCCCAATCGTTATGGGTAATGCCAACATCCCGCAACCATACGCCGTGTGCGAAACCGGTGCCCATCGCTTTAACCGACGCCTCTTTACCTGCAA
>JBCAZN010000343.1:0-3464 GCA_038533035.1 Pseudomonadota bacterium | reverse complement strand
CCAGATGAAAAACGGCTTTCAGCCGATGCATGGTGCCGAAGGCTGGCAGCTCAGCAATGTGCCGATTCTTGGCATGGCCGCGATGAAAGCGTCACTTGACGTATTTGCGGAAGCCGGTATGCAGGCGCTTCGAGAAAAAAGCGAACAGTTGACGGGCTATCTTGAATTTACGATCGACGAGCTTGTGGCCGAGTTTCCGGATGCGGAAATCAGCCTCATTACACCGCGGCAACCGGAAGGCCGTGGCTGTCAGATTTCCATCGACGTCGCAGGCCGCGAACGCCAGTTGTTTGACGACATGATTGCGGCCGGACTGATCGTTGATTTCCGGGAGCCATGCATCATTCGAATGGCACCGGTGCCGCTCTATAATTCGTTTGAGGATGTGTACACGTTTGGGCAGGTGATGCGCCGGCTGCTGGCCGAAGGAAGACCGCAATGACGCGCGCGCGGTTCACAGTTGCGGGCGCCGGACCCGTGGGTTCATTGTTGTCGATCTTGCTGGCTCGACACGGCTACGAGGTCGGCCTCTACGAAGGCCGCCCCGATTCACGACGCACAAATATCTACCAGGGCAGGTCGATCAACATCGCGCTGTCCGACCGTGGCTGGACGTCGCTCGCGGATATCGGCATCAGCTCGGACGCAAAAGATACCGCAATACCGATGTATCACCGCGCCGTGCACGACGTGAGCGGCGAATTAACTGACTTGCCGTACGGCAAGGAAGGTCAGGCGATCTGGTCGGTGTCGCGCGGTGGCATCAACGAGCAGCTACTCAGTATTGCGGAAGCCGAAAACAGCGTTGCCACATACTTCGAGCATCGACTGGCCGAAGTCGACTTTGCATCGGCCGCGGCATCGTTCCAGAACAAGGCTGGCAAATCGGTGCACGTCCGCGCCGACTACCTGTTCGGCGCTGACGGTGCGAATTCCAAGGTGCGGCGCCTGGCGCACAACCTGCCGCGATTCAGTTACAGCCAGACCTACATGCCGCAGAGCTATATTGAACTCACTATTCCGGCGCATGCAGATGGGTCGCATCGCCTTGAGAAGAACGCGCTGCACATCTGGCCGCGCAAGGACTTCATGCTCATTGCCTTGCCCAATCCGGATGGTTCATTTACTTGCACACTGTTCCTGAATCATTCAGGAGAACCGTCGTTCGAGTCGCTCCGCAAACGCGACGATATTGAGCGGTTTTTCAACGAGTACTTCGGCGACGCTGTAGAGCACCTCGAAGATCCGGTTGATACGTTCATGGAGCGTACGGCAAGTCCGCTGTTTCTCGTGCAGGTATTTCCATGGTCGTTCAACCACAAGGTCGGGCTGATCGGTGACGCGGCGCATGCGATCGTGCCGTTTTATGGTCAGGGCATGAACTGCGGGTTCGAAGACTGCGCGGAGCTGAATCGCCTCATCGAGACGTATGATCACGACTGGCAACAAATCTTCCCGGCCTATGAAAATGCGAGAAAACCAAATGGTGACGCTATCGCCGAGTTGTCGAAGCGAAATTTCGTCGAAATGAGCGATTTGTCGGGGGACAAACAATTTCAGCTGCAAAAGAAGATCGAGGCCAAGTTCAATGAGGCGTATCCTGCGCTTTGGATACCGCTTTATTCGATGGTGACGTTTTCCCCGGACGTGCCCTATGCAGATGCACTGCGCATCGGCGATGAGCAAAAGGCCATCATGCACAAGATCATGCAGATTCCGGGGATCGAAACCGACTGGGATGAGCAATACGTTATAGACCAGTTGCACGCACTGGCCACCGAAACTTTTGGAGCACACTGATGAGCGGCGAGCCGCAAAACTTTCGTGAAGTCGAAAAGACGATCCACACGGATTTCGAAGACCAGATGTCGTACAGCGGGTATCTCCGCCTGAACGAAATACTGAATGCGCAGCACCTGTTGTCCGACGAACACGACGAGATGCTGTTTATCATCATTCACCAGGCCAGCGAATTGTGGCTGAAACTGGCGGGTCACGAAGTGGCAGCAGCCATCCGTAACGTCGAGGCCGATAATTTTCGGCAGGCGTTCAAGGTTATTGCGCGGGTCAAGGCAATTCTCAACCAGCTGACACAATCCTGGTCGATCCTGTCGACTATGACGCCAGTGGACTACCTCAAGTTTCGCGACGAGCTTGGCCATGCATCCGGCTTTCAGTCGTACTCCTATCGCAAGCTGGAATTCCTGCTCGGCAACAAGAATCGTCGCCTGGTTGAAGTGCACCGCCATGATGAAGCCGTTTACCGGGCGTTGGTTGCAGCCCTTGAGTCGCCGAGCCTGTATGACGTCGTGTTACGCAAGCTCGCCCAGCGCGGCTTCAAGATCGATGCCGATTGGCTGGATCGGGATTACAGCGAGCCGTACACGGCGAATGACTCTGTGCAGAAAGCGTGGACCGCTATCTATAACGACCCGGACAACCAGTTCGAGCTTTACGAGCTCGGCGAGAAGCTGGTTGATATAGAAGACGCCTTCCAGTCATGGCGCTTTAAGCACATGTACACCGTGCAACGCATTATTGGCAACCGGATGGGCACTGGCGGGTCTTCAGGCGTGCCGTTCCTGAAGAAGGCGCTTGCGATGAGTTTCTTCCCGGAGTTGTTCGCGCTGCGAACCGATCTCTAGGTCGGTCAGGAGCCAGACGCGAGGTGGTTCAATGAGAACCGCTCGCGACTTTCGAGCGTCTTGCGACGAATTTCTTCCACCTGGGCTTTCTCGTTGGCCGCAATCAACTTGTTAAGAATGCGAGCAAAGTGGCTATGCATCGCTTCGCGTGCCGCATGCGGATCACGCTTTTTCAAAGCCTCAAGTATTTCCTTGTGTTCGTCGAAGCGTGCATTCGGCTCGATTTCACAAATCGCCTGGTAGGCTTTGTGTACTTCCGGCGAGTTGTCACGCACATACCAGAGGTTGTCGATGACTGACGACACCATGGTGTTTTGAGTCGCGGCGGAAATGATGTGATGGAATTTCTGATCGGCCAGTTCCGAGATCAGTTCGCCGTCCGCCGACTCATCGGCCATTTCGTGAAGCACGGATTCGAGCTCTTTAATCTGCTCATCGGTGATCATCGTGGCGGCCAGTGCGGCAGCTTCCCCTTCGATCAGGGCGCGGGCTTCCGTCAGCTCGAACGCGCTTACTGAATAATCGATGCCGTTGGTTTTGGTCGGCTTGTCCTGAACATAGACGCCGGAACCGGTCTTGACCTCAACGCGCCCGAGGGCCTCCAGCGCAATGATAGCTTCCCGGACGGTAGGCCGGCTTACGCCGAATCGTTCGGCGAGTTCGCGTTCCGGCGGGAGTCGGCCACCGGGCGGGTACTCCCCGTCGTCGATGAGTTTCTCCAGTCGTTCAAGAACGCTTCGGTAGAGTCGTTTTTCGCCGGCCATTTTTGGTCTCTCCGCGATACGGGACGGCGCCGCTAAGCAACAGCGCTTGCAGCAG
>JBCAZN010000342.1:0-3465 GCA_038533035.1 Pseudomonadota bacterium | reverse complement strand
CGACTGGCCAATGACGTACTCGTCGAGCACCTCGTTGATTTCCACGGGCTTCGGCAGCTTGTCGTGGCCGGCCTCGCCGCTGTCCTCGAGCTCTTCACGAATAATGTCGTTACACAGCTCGACGCATTCGTCGCAAATAAATACCGACGGTCCGGCAATCAGCTTGCGGACTTCGTGCTGAGATTTGCCGCAAAAAGAACAATAGAGGAGCTTGCCATCTTCGTTCTTACCGCGGGATTCGTCACTCATACAAATCTTGCCTTTTCGACTACTAAAATCAGTCTGTTACAGCTTGGGGTCGTAGTCTACATGGACACACAAGCAGTGCATAGCCACAGGTCTCATTTGCGAGCTATAGGTTGATAACTATTTGATATCTAAGGGATCAGTCGTCCGATGGACCGTCCATTTCCTTGCGCTGGGCCAGCACGGTATCGATGATGCCGTACTCGACGGCCGCCTCGGCACTCATGAAGTTATCGCGCTCCAGATCGGCTTCAATCTTGTCGATCGGCTGGCCGGTATGGTTGGCCATGATCTGGTTCAGGCGACGCTTCAACTCTAAAACCTCTTCGGCATGGATGCTGATGTCCGTCACCTGCCCCTGGTAGCCGGCGCTCGGCTGGTGGACCATGACGCGCGAGTGCGGCAGTGCGAAGCGCTTGCCTTTTGTGCCACCGGCGAGCAACAGCGCGCCCATACTGGCCGCCTGGCCCATGCAGATCGTTGATACATCGCAGTTAATGAACTGCATCGTGTCGTAGATCGACAGGCCTGACGAAACGACGCCGCCCGGCGAATTGATGTAGACCGCGATGTCCTTGTTCGGATTTTCCGACTCAAGATACAGCAGCTGGGCTACGATCAGGTTGGCCATATGGTCCTCGACCGGCCCGACGATAAAGACCAGGCGCTCTTTTAGGAGCCGCGAGTAAATGTCGTAGGCACGTTCGCCGCGAGCCGTCTGTTCGACGACCATTGGCACGAGGTTCATTGCGGTTGCGCTCATAATGTCATTCCGTGTGCAGCTGTTGGCTGTTGCGATTGTCTCATGAACCCGGCGGATTCATGAACTCCTTGAAGGAAACCTTCTTGGTCTTCGTTTTACCGTTTTCAACGATCCAGTCAACCGCCGCCTGTTCGACCACCATCGGTTCGATCTGTTGCATCACCTGCGGGTTTGAAAGGTACATGTCGATCATCTGCTCCGCGTTCTCGTAGCCGGCGCAGAGCTCTTCGACCTTGCCACGCATCGCTGCCTCGTCGACTTTGATCTCCTTGTCGTCGATGACCTGGCGAAGCAACAGGCCAAGTGCTACGCGCTTCTCGGCAGACTCTGAGAAATTCTCGAGCGGCGGCGCCTGTTCCGCATCTTCAACGCCGAGGCGCTGCATGGCCTCGCGCTGCAGCGCATGCTGCTCCTGGTGCTTCAGGGCACCGGGAATGTCGATCGGGTTGGCATCCAGCAGGCCCTTCATCACCTGCTCGCGCACGTCGTTCTTTTTCTTCGCGTCGGCCTCGCGCTGCATGTTGTCGCGCACGTCCGCCTTGAATTGCTCCATGCCGCCTTCGGTGACATTGAACTCTGCCGCAAACTCGTCATTGAGTTCCGGCAGTACCGGCTCCTCGACCTTGTGTGCCGTGATCGTGAATTCAGCTTTCTGACCGGCCAGCTCTTCTGAGTGATATTCCTTCGGAAATTTCACTTTGAAGGTTTTTTCCTCGCCGGCCTTAGCGCCCGTCACGCCCTTTTCGAAGTCCGGCAGCATCTGCCCTTCGCCCAGCACAAACGTGAAATCCTTTGCCTCGCCGCCCGGGAAGACTTCGCCTTTCAGGCTGCCCGTAAAGTCGATCGTCATGCGGTCCCCTTCCTGGGCCTTGCGATCCGTTTCGGCCCATTCGGCCTTTTGCTTGCGCAGGCTCATCAACATATCGTCGATGTCCTCGTCGCCGATTTCGACCTCGGGCACTTCGATCGCGATCTTCTCAAGGCCTTTGAGAACCACCTCGGGCATGACCTCGAAAACCGCCGTATAGACGAAGGTCTTGCCGTTGTCGGCTTCGGTTTCGATTTTGGGGCTGGCCGCGGGATTCAACTGCTCCTGGGTAACGGCTTCCGAGTAGCTGCGCTGCAGTACCTCGGACAGCACTTCCTCGCGCACCTGCTTGCCGTAATGCTGGCGCACAACCTTTGCCGGCACCTTGCCAGGGCGAAAGCCCTTAATCTTTGCGGTCTTACCGACCGACTGAAGACGCGAATTCACTTGTTGTTCAATGGGCTCGATCGGCAGCTCAACGCGCATGCGGCGCTCCAGCGTACCTGTCGATTCGACAGTAACGTCCATCTAATTTCTCTTAGTAATTAATTACTTATGATAATTCTGAGTATGGTGCGAAAGGGGAGACTCGAACTCCCACGGGTTGCCCCACTGGAACCTAAATCCAGCGCGTCTACCAATTCCGCCACTTTCGCAATTCTAGGTAGCGACTAAGCACCCGCACACCCTGTCCAGCCGGGCATTATATCGTGACCTTCTGACGTATAAAAAGGGGTCACTGACACCTATTTTTAAATAGGTGTCAGTGACCTGGTTTTTTTGCTTACACTTCCGGCATGGCAGACGACGACCAGCATCACGGCATGAATGTCTCCGGGCTGCGGCGCTCGGCGACCGGCTTTGTCCTCGATCGTGAGGATCTCAATGACGACCCGATCGCCCAGTTCGAAGACTGGTTCCGGTACGCGTGCGACACGGTACCAATGGATCCGAACGCCGTCACGATATCGACCGTCGATAGTGAGAATCGCCCCTCGAGCCGCACGGTGCTGCTCAAGTATTTTGACGAAACCGGCTTTGTGTTTTTTACGAATTTCGAAAGCAAGAAGGCAAGGGATATTTCGAACAACCCATGGGTTTCGCTGTTGTTTTTCTGGTCGGACGCTGCACGCCAGGTCAAAATTCGCGGCACTGCCGAACGCATTCCAGCTGCCGAAACGCTCAAGTACTTCATGTCTCGGCCCCGTGGCAGCCAGATTGGTGCGTGGGTCTCGGCGCAGTCGAGTGTGGTTACGTCGCGATCTCTTCTGGAAAACAAATTTCAGGAGATTAAGCAGAAGTTCAGCAACAAGGAAATTCCGTTACCGTCGTTCTGGGGCGGCTACCGGGTGGTACCTACGGAGATCGAGTTCTGGCAAGGCCGCCGCAATCGCCTGCACGATCGGTTCCAATACACGAAACAGGAAGACGGCAGTTGGACAATCGAGCGCCTTGCTCCCTAAAACCCGGTGTCAGTGACCTGGTTTAAAACCAGGTCACTGACACCGGGTTTTCCACTGACATCTAGTTTTTGAAAACTAGGTCACTGACACCTAGTTTGACACCTAGTTTTGGCGGCGGCGGCGGCGGCCGCGCCGGCCTGTTGGTGCCGCCGGTGGTGGCTTGTCGGGCAGCGGCGGTAGTTCAG
>JBCAZN010000341.1:0-3483 GCA_038533035.1 Pseudomonadota bacterium | reverse complement strand
GACCCTGCGAGCCAGGTTTACGTTCGCAGGGTCTTCACCGATGATAACGACGGCAAGTCCCGGTTTGATGCCGTGCTGTTTCTGCAGTTCGGCGGTATCGCGTGTGATTGATTCGGCGAGCTCGGCCGCTTTGGCCTTGCCGTCGTTATCATCGGTGAAGACCCTGCGAGCCAGGTTTACGTTCGCAACAAGCAGCGCACCGCAGAAAACTGTGGCTTTCATTCCGTCAAACATGATCTGGCTGACGATACATCGCAGGACGACGTGCTCAAGCTCATCGACGAGCTCAATACTGATGACGCGATACACGGCATCCTGGTGCAGCTGCCGCTGCCCAAACATCTCGACGAGCATGCAATCACCCAGGCAATCGAGCCAGCAAAAGATGTCGACGGCTTTCACTACGTCAACATCGGCAAATTGACGGCCGGCGATACGGCCGACGCCTTCGTGCCGTGCACACCGGCGGGCTGCATGCTCATGATCGAGGACGAACTCGGACCCGACCTGTCCGGCAAGAATGCGGTTGTTGTCGGGCGCTCGAATATCGTCGGCAAGCCGATGGCCGCGCTGCTGCTGGCTGCCAATGCTACGGTCACGATCTGCCACAGTCGGACGAAAGACCTGCCGCACGTTGTTGCGGCCGCCGACATCGTCGTTGCCGCGGTGGGCAGGCCGGACATGGTGAAAGCGGACTGGGTGCAGCAAGGCGCCGTCGTTATCGATGTCGGCATCAATCGCGTGGAAAAAATTATCGATGGAGAAACGAAAATGGGTCTGACCGGCGACGTCGATTACGACGATGTTGCCAAGGTTGCCGGGGCGATCACACCGGTTCCAGGTGGCGTCGGACCGATGACCATCACGATGCTCATGGCCAACACACTGCGTTCGGCGCGGTTGTCCGCAGGGCTCGAAGGGTAGTACGGCGTGTTTCCGGCGAACCCGGAGGAGTTTCGTACGATCTGGCTGAAGCCGGACGATGACAGCGCGGTGGAATTGATTGACCAGCGCGTACTGCCACATGAGTATCGTATCCACCGGCTGAACCGCTGGCAGGACGGCGTCATCGCAATCGATGAGATGTATGTCCGCGGCGCGCCGCTGATTGGCGCGACGGCAGCGTGGAGCCTGTACCTGGCCGCGCGCCACTCGAGTGAGCCGGCCAGGGAGGTCCAAATCGCGGCCGACGCCTTGCTTGAATCGCGGCCGACGGCCGTCAATCTCCGCTGGGCGGTCGAGCGTATCGGCAACGTCGTAACGACATCCAGCGACGATGACCTTGCCGGGGTTCTGCGTCGCGAGGCGCAGGCAATCTGCGACGAAGATGTGGAAATCAGTCGCGGCATCGGTGAGCACGGGCTCGCGCTCATCGAGGCAATTTCAGAGCGCCGCGATGGCGGCCGCGTAAATGTGCTTACGCACTGCAACGCCGGCTCGCTTGCGACGCTCAACTGGGGAACCGCGACTGCGCCCGTCTATTTTGCTCACAGGAAGGGCATCGACGTGCATGTCTGGGTCGACGAAACGCGACCGCGCAACCAGGGTTCGCAACTGACAGCGTGGGAGCTTGCCGCAAACCAGGTGCCGCACACGCTGGTCGTTGATAATGCCGGCGGCCACCTGATGCAACATGGCATGGTCGATATCGTGATCACCGGCACGGACCGCACAACGCGAACCGGCGACGTCGCCAACAAGATCGGCACCTACCTGAAGGCGCTCGCAGCACATGACAACGGCATTCCATTTTATGTCGCGCTGCCGTCGACGACGATCGACTGGGTCAGCCGGAACGGCCTCCAGGACATCCCGATTGAGGAACGCGATCCTCGCGAGGTGACGGACGTTTACGGCGTGGCAGACGGTAAACCGACGCATGTGCGCACGGTCGCTGACGGCACGCCGGTCAGCAATTACGCGTTCGATGTGACGCCGGCCCGCCTCGTAACCGGGCTGATAACCGAGCGCGGCACCTGCGAGGCCAGCGAATCAGGCCTGCTGGATCTTTTTCCCGAGCGACGCGATTAGTTGTCTGCGCGCGGCACAAGCGCAAAAACAAACGTTCGACAGGTCTTGAGGGTCTGCAACGGCTCGTCGTCTGCTAACGGTCGAAACGATGACGCGCGAACCGCGCGAATCGACGGCTTCTCAAACTGTTGATTGCTGCTGCGGCGAACGGCGACGCGCCGCGGCCGCCCCTTGCGATCGATGTCGAAGCACACCATCACCTCACCTTCGACGCGGTCGCGACGCGCCTTGCGCGGATACTCCGGCGCCACCGTATGCTGCGGAATGCGGTCGGTTTCGCTGTCAATAATGCTCGCGCGAACCGGTTCATTGTCGGCCGACGTCCATGCCGTCACCAGCAGCGCGCAACTGACGATGACGCCACGCATCATTGCTCGGGCGGCGGTACCGGGTTATCCGGCGTATTGCGACGGTCATCAATCGTGATGTTTTCGGACACGGGCTCCACCTCGTCGAGGTACATCCCTTTCACTTCCTTGAGCTTCTCAGACTTCGGGTTGAGCTGCTGGCCACGGCGAATGTCCGCCTCGGACTCCTCGAACCGCTCCATCGCCAGGTAAACCAGCGCCCGGTTGTTGTAGGTCCGCCAATGGTTTTCGTCGCGCTCTAAAACCCAGTTGCAGTGATACAACGCGGTCTCATACTGCCGCAGCATCAGGTAGCCCGCGCACAGGTTCGAATGACCGATTTTTTCTTCGCGTTGGCTCGAATGCATTTTCAGCCCGAGAACCGTGAGCCGCACTCCCTCTTCGATATTCCCGGCCAACAGCTCCTGGGCGCCGTCGTAGAGATTGTAATTGGATGGGCCCAGAACGGTTTTTGACGACGCTTTATTGTCGTCCGCGACTGCCGCCTGTCCTGCCAACAGGACGAGCACGACGGCTGACAGCCGCCGACCGATGCCGCCTCGTTCACCCACTGATGTAGTGTTCGAGGTGCTCGATCTCTTCCTTTTGATCTTCGATGATGGCCTGTACCAGGTCACCGATGGAAATCATACCAACGACTTCGTCGCCGACGGTGACCGGCAGGTGCCGGATCTTCTTTTCGCTCATTGCGTTCATGCACTGATTCGCCGTGCTGTCAGGCGATGCCGTGAACACTTTTTCGGTCATGATTTCGCCGACCCGAGTCGAGTTGGACGACCTGCCTTTGACGATGACTTTGCGTGCATAGTCGCGCTCGGTGACGATGCCTTTCAGCTCACTGCCTTCCATAACGAGCAGCGAGCCGATCGCCCGCTCCGCCATCAGGCGAATAGCGTCAAGCACGGATGCATCCGGCGTTATCGAAATAATTTCGCCGCCTTTTTTGTCGAGCAGATGCTGTACCAGTTTCATGCTGCCTCCCTGCGCCCTGCCGGTGGGCGTATGTTCAGGGAGATATTAGCATTTCTGGCGTATCAGGACTCTGCGTCGACGTTGCCACGGACATTGCTGAAGCGAACACCGC
>JBCAZN010000340.1:0-3490 GCA_038533035.1 Pseudomonadota bacterium | reverse complement strand
AACCGATCGGCATTTCAGCAATGCTGCGGTCAAGGTCCGGCACGCCGGTATCGATGATGCCTACGACATCGAGCACGGCCGCTGAAAACGAGCCGTCCAGCCCGCTGCCCATGATCGTGATTTCGTCGCCGAGGCCGACCTGAAGATTGCGAGCAAGTACCTGGCCGATGACGACTTCGGCGCTGTGGTTGTCGGCAAGAAAGCGGCCTTCGCGAACGAGCCCGGGGACCGTTGACACCTTTGCTTCGTAATCCGCCTCAACGCCGTAGATAGCAATGCCATAACTGCGGTCTTCGCTCGAGGCAAGCGCGAAGGTCCAGCCACGCGCGGCGACAGTATCAGTTTGCAGTTCTTCGCGAACGTTTTCAGCCAGCGCCAGAATATCCGGCACCACCTGACGCATTTTCTGATCGTCGATGTAGCCCGGCGCCTGGATTTGCAGGTGACCGGCGAACAACTGCAGCGTGTTGTCGATCATCATCTTGTACATGCCGACCTGCATCGACATCAGAAACACGAGCAACAGGTTCGAAAACACCATTGCACCGGTTGTCAGCCAGGTGCGCTTCGGCTGCCTCCAGAGATTTCGCCACGCGAGTCTCAGGGAGAGATTCACGCAATCAGTCTCTCGGATTCCGAAGATTTGAAAGCGTGAACAGGCTGTCGCTGAGCTCGACGTCGTATTCGACCGTGTTGACAGCGATCTCGGTCCACTCATCCGGCGTGTCGACCTCGTACATGCGCTGTCGCTGCGCAATCGTGTGTCCGCCCATCGTGTCGATCGCCAGGGTCTCCAGTGTTTTGACGAGCTCATCGTCCTGGTCGTAGAACGAGTGCGTCAACATCACGTAATCCTCGCGGACTCGC
The DNA here is from genome assembly GCA_038533035.1 of Pseudomonadota bacterium. Lineage (GTDB taxonomy): Bacteria > Pseudomonadota > Gammaproteobacteria > Steroidobacterales > Woeseiaceae > UBA1847. The sequence continues at coordinate 2,623 of JBCAZN010000340.1, read as the reverse complement.
AGCACTTCGCGACCCCATACGACCGCGGCCTCCTCGTGAGGGATCGACTCAATCTCGTAAACCGTGACGCCATCGACTTCTTCGGTCGACAACAACGAATGCGAATACTCGTCGACGATATCGTCGGCTTTGGCGATGTCCTTGTTGGAGAAGTCAGAGCCCATCCAGCTCTGCCCCATCATCGAGGACGGCACCTTGATGACGCGATTGACGCGCGGGGAATACGACCAGAGATTGTTGTCGTCGGTCAGCGTGCCGTTACCGCGATCCTTCTTGGGCGCGAGCACCCGCACCAGTGACTGTTTCTCGCCCTTGGTCCACGCCCGCATGGTCATCGTCCGCTCCCAGTCGGGTCGATGAATCACCATGGTCATTTCGGCAACCGATGACACCCCGCGCCAGTGGTCAATCGCGCCCTTGACGATCGAACGCGCGTTTAGCGGCTCCTGCCCCACCGACACAACAGGTGCCAGAACGATCAGTACACACAAGTAACTTCGTTTGATCATAGCCATGAGCCGAGTATAGGCCGGAACGGCCCGCTTCTGCTAAGCTTCAGCGTCTCAGGACGAGTCACTTATGCGCGAATTTATAAAAGAAGTAAAACGCCGCAACGTCTTCAAAGTCGCGATTGTCTACCTGATTGCCGGTTGGGTCACTATGCAGATCGTCGACGTCATGTTCCCGGCGTTGAGGTTGCCGGACTGGATGACGCGCGCGGTCGCTGCTTTGCTGCTCCTCGGATTTCCGTTCGCGCTGATTTTCGCCTGGGCTTTCGAGATGACGCCGGAAGGCATTAAGCGCGAAAAAGACGTTGATCGCAGCGAATCAATAACTGGTGAAACCGGACAGCGCCTGAATCAGGTGGCGTTGGTCGCGTTAGCGGTTGCGGTTGGATTCCTGCTCTTCGACAAGTTCTATCTGTCGCCCGACCGGGCAAATCGAAACGTCGAAGAGGAAACTTCTGCCAGTATTTCAGCAGTGGCGGCGAAGCCATCGATCGCGGTGCTGCCATTCGTCAACATGAGTGACGATGCGTCAAACGAGTATTTCTCCGATGGCCTTTCCGAAGAACTGCTGAATTTGCTCGCGAAAATCCCCGAGCTGCATGTCGCCGGGCGCACCTCGTCATTCAAATTCAAGGGAACGAACGAGGACCTGCGGATCATTGGCGATCAACTGAACGTGAAACACATTCTTGAAGGCAGTGTTCGCAAATCGGGCGATCGACTACGAATCACGGCACAGCTCATCGACACCGAGAATGGCTACCACCTGTGGTCGGAAAACTACGACAAGAATCTGACTGACATTTTCGCGATTCAGGACGAAATTGCTGCCGCGGTTGTCGGCGAACTGAAAGTAACGCTGCTCGGGAATTCGACATTGCCCCAGGCCGGGGGCACATCCAACATTCAGGCCTACAACGCGTTACTCAAATGCAACTACTACATCGATCGCACCAGCGAAGAAAATCTCAAGCTCGCAAGGGCGGCATGCAACGAGGCCATCGAACTCGACCCGCGCTACGCCGAAGCCTATCTGGCCCTCGCCATTATCGAACAGCAAGATGCCTCGGGCTGGGCATCCAATTCCGGCCACGAAGGCAATTTTATCGCTCAGTTCGAGCGCGTGCGGGAGCTGGCCGACAGGGCCATGGCGCTGGACGACACCAATGCGGATGCCTATGTCGTGCAAGCCGTCGTATTGCACATCATTGACTGGGACATCGCCGGCGCAATCGAGTTGGTTAATAAGGCAGTGTCGATGCAGCCTTCAAATATCAATGCGGCTGGCTGGCTATCGAGCATGTACCTGTTCGATGGGGACATCGAGAATGCCGAACGCTGGGCAAAGCATGGCATTGACATTGACCCTTTGAATATTGCGAACTTGCGGGTGCTCGGCGACATCTATGCATTGTCCGACCGGATCGACGAGGCAATTCTGGTATATGAGCGCGCGCTTTCCCTGGCGCCGGACAGCGGGCGTTTACATGGCCGCCTGGGACGTGCATACATGTACCGGGGCGATTTCGACACGGCGCGCAAGCACATTGAACAGGAGCCCGTGGACTGGGTGCGCGAGCAACTCAATGTCATCCTGGTGCGGCACGATCAGGGCAAAGAGGCCTGGCAAGCCGCCGTTGACCACTACATTGACAGCAACGGGATCGGCAACTCGTACCAGTACGCGGAGATCTTCGCTGAGGCCGGTGATCTCGACAACGGGTTTTACTGGCTGCAGGAATGTGCTCGCATCAAGGACCCGGGCGGTCCCTGGGCACTCACAGTGCCATGGTTCGAAAAAGCGAAGAATGATCCACGCTGGGCGGATTTCGAGGCGCAGTTCAAACTCTGATCAGGCGCTCGCGGTTTCGCTGGATTCCTGGCTGCCTGCGGCGAGTCGATTGCGATTCGTGACCATGCGGTCGTACAGGCCCGTGATGCAATCACTACCGGTCTTCTCAAAACAGAACGGCAGGATGGCGTGTATGCCGCAGCAAAATGCGGCTTTCAGCAGTGCCGTGGAAAAACCCATCGCATGCACGAAGTGCTCTCCATAGGTTTCGCCGACGGTTGCCGGGTGTTCGGTAAATTTGGTCCATTCGTTCCTATTATGC
>JBCAZN010000339.1:0-3497 GCA_038533035.1 Pseudomonadota bacterium | reverse complement strand
TGCGACCCGGAGATAGTTGATGCGAGTTTCGACGCGCGGCGCCTACCTGAATGGCCTGAAGATGATGCAGCAGCTGCAAACAGCGCTGGATCATACGCAGCGCCAGATTTCGAGTGGTCGGCGAATTTTGACGCCATCGGACGACCCGATCGCTGCGTCGCGTGCGCTTGAGATTCGTGAGTCCATCGGGCGTCTCGAACAATTTGACCGCAACGCCAATATTGCGACCAATCGCCTGTCGCAGGAAGAATCAGCCCTTAACTCAGTGAACAACGTGCTGCAACGCGTGCGTGAACTCGCGTTGCAGGCGAACAATGCGACCCAAAGCGATGAATCACGGGCGATGATTGCTGTCGAGATGCGGCAGCGTCTCGATCAGCTGGTGCAGCTGGCCAACCAGCAGGATGGCGATGGCAGCTACCTGTTTTCCGGCAATCTCGCGGATACCCAGCCGGTGACTCGTATGGGCGCAGCCTTTACTTACAACGGTGACCAGAGCCAGCGTCTGATTCAGATTGGTGAAGGTCGGCAGGTTGCCGACGGTGACTCCGGCAGCGACGTATTCTTTGCCATTCGCGAAGGCAACGGCACTTTTACGAGCACGGCGCTCGCAACCAACACGGGGAGCGGCGTTCTTGGCGCCGGCAGCCTGTCTGACCCGACGGCCTGGGTGCCCGACCAATATACGATTCGCATGACCAGCGGGACTGACTACGAAGTTGTGGATTCATCGGCTGCCGTTGTAACCGCGGGTACTTTCCAGCCCGGCGACACCATTGCCTTCAATGGCATCGAGCTGTCTATCGACGGCCAGCCGCAAGCCGGCGACGAGTTCCTGATCGCCCCCAGCAGTTACCAGGACTTGTTTTCGAGCGTTGAGCGCATGATTGCAGCCGTCGAAATCAGTGCGAATAACGACGCGTCGCGGGCGCGACTCAACAACGAGATCAATTCCGAGCTGCAGAATATCGACATGGCGATTGGCAACGTGCTGTCGGTGCGCACCGAAGTAGGTTCGCGCCTCGCGTCGATCGAAAGCCAGCTGGACAGCAACGGCGGCTTTGCGTTGACCCACCAGGAGACGCTGGCCGCGCTCGAAGATCTCGATTATGCCGAAGCGTTGTCGAGGCTCAGCCTGGAGGTGACGACACTTGAGGCCGCCCAGCAGTCGTTTGTGCGCACGCAAGGACTGTCACTCTTTAATTACCTGTAAGCACGCGTAACGATTCACGTGCAATACGTCACAGTTTGCTGATTCGCCGCTAAAGTTCCGTGCCGCCCGTCCGGGCGCACCCGACAAAATTTTGACATCTCCCCTAAAGGTCCTTCGCCTGTGACCGATAACCCCACTGTACGGTGGTCTTGAATGGATATCGCGGCCATTAGATAGACAGATTCCGGCAGCTCTTGCGAGACCGGGAATATCTTTTAATCAGGAGTTAAACCAATGGCACAGACGATTAATACCAACGTTGCATCGCTTAACGCGCAGCGTAACCTGAGCCGCTCGCAGGGCATGATGAACACCGCACTCGAGCGTCTGTCTACAGGTCTACGCATCAACAGCGCCAAAGATGATGCTGCAGGTCTCGCGATCTCTGAGCGTTTCACAACGCAGATCCGCGGCCTGAACCAGGCTGTCCGTAACGCATCGGACGGTATTTCACTTGCTCAGACATCCGAGTCTGCACTCGGCGAGCTGACCAATAACCTGCAGCGCATTCGTGAGCTGGCCGTACAGTCGGTCAACGCAACGAACTCTGCCTCTGACCGCGCAGCGCTGAATGCTGAAGTCATCGAACGTGTCGCTGAAGTCGATCGTATTGCGAAGCAAACGAACTTCAACGGCGTTAAGGTGCTCGACGGCTCGTTCGGTACTGCAACCTTCCAGGTCGGCGCTAATGTCGGTGAAACTATTGCCGTTTCCTTGACGACGGACGTTACGGCGTCTGCGCTCGGCACGGTGAATACGATCAACGGTGCAGCGTTCGATATGACCGACGCGACAGCGACGAACTTTGCGTTGCTCGAATTCGGTGATGGCAGCGACGCAGACTTTTACGGAACAGCGACGGTAGCTGCCGGAGCCACAATCCAGGAAGCGGCGGAAGCCATCAATGGCGCCAATGTTGCGGGTGTGTCAGCGTTTGTCAACACGGCCGGCACGCTGCAGATCCTGAACAGCAACGACGGCAACGTGACCGTGACTGAAACGGTTGCCGCCGGCGCGAACGCAACGGGACTTACTGGTGTGGTTACGGCTGATGAAGCGGCAGCTTCAGCAACGACGCTTGAAGGTGTCGGCGTTGATACGGTGGCGAACGCGAACTTCGCGATTGCACGCATCGACTCTGCGCTGACAGCGGTCAACGGCCTGCGCGGTAACCTGGGTGCTATCCAGAACCGCTTCGAGTCAACGATCGTTAACCTGCAGACGGTCAGCGAAAACCTGTCGGCCTCACGTGGCCGTATCCAGGACGCTGACTTTGCGGCAGAAACAGCTGCACTGACCAAGGCGCAGATCCTGCAACAGGCCGGCGTAGCCGTTCTCTCGCAGGCGAATGCCCAGCCGCAGCTCGCTCTGAGCCTGCTGCAGTAAACGGCAGTCGATAGTTTGACCCTGGGGAAGGGGGCATGGATGCCTCCTTCCTGAGGGGCTTAAGAGTCTTAAGGAGAATTTGGATGTCTAGTGAAGACATGAAACCAGTCTCCGTCCATACGGGAACGTTTGCGGCGCTGAAACTAGCACCCGAACAGGGTGCAGACGGCAATGCGCAACCGATCAGCGGCAACAAGTTGCCGGAGGTTGCGGAGCCGGACATGGAAGTGCTCGCCCGTGAGTTGAATGTCGCGACACGAACGATCGGTCGCGACCTGCGTTTCCAGGTGAACATGCAGACGGGGCACTCGGTAATCCAGGTTCTGGACCGGGAAACTGGTGAGATTATTCGTCAGATTCCGCCGGAGAAGGCCAAAACCTACATGTCAGAGCGGGGCGCGGTTGCGCTTCGGCTCTACGACGATCTGGTTTAGGAACTGGTAATGAATGATTTCCGCAATCTGGCACGGATCTTGTAATCCATATTGCTGTAAATCGAACGCAATGAGCGCTGATTGAGAAATTGACATGCCCAGTATTGTTTCAACCGGAATAGGATCCGGCCTCGATATCGCCGGAATCGTGCAGTCGCTAGTCGCCGCGGAGGGTGAGCCGGTGGAATCCAGGCTGGGACAAAAGGAAATACGTGCGCAGTCCAAGCTGTCGGCATTTGGCAGCCTGAAGTCTGCGCTTTCCGACGTCCGCGACAAGCTCGACATCATGCAGTCGCTGGACAAGTTCCTGTCACGCAAGGCGGCCAGCAGCAACGAAAGCATCTTTACGGTCAGCGCGGGTACCACGGCGCTGCCTGCAAGTTATTCTGTCGATGTGTTGCAGCTCGCTCAGGCACAAAAGCTGACGTCCGGCGCATTTACTGACTCGGACGCTGTGGTCGGCA
>JBCAZN010000338.1:0-3500 GCA_038533035.1 Pseudomonadota bacterium | reverse complement strand
AAAGCCACTTCGTCTTATCCGACGACATGTCCGCGCCCAGTGCAAACGCGAACGCACGTTCGTACTCGTCTTCCGCTTCGAGGGCCTTTAGAGCGCCCTCTCTATGGTCGGGGGAAAGCCTCGTCAATGCGAGAGCGGTATCGATGGGGCCGGGTTTGACTCGTGCAGATTTGTAAGCGGCGTATCGAGACAGCAGTGCCTCGGCCGCAACAAAGCCCCGGCTATCAGTTGGTGCGCTCAAAAGCGGAAGTTGGTGACCGGATCGAACCTGGTCGAGCAGATCTATATTTCGACCTAGAAAGGTGTCTTCAAACGACCACTGCGCGCGCTCCCGATTTTGAGAGTAGGGTGCAATGTGTGCACTGGGATAACGCAAAGTATCCTCGCGACTCAGTGGTTCGGAACAGGCGAACGCGTACGCCAGACGGGCAACTTGGTATTGCAGCTGATCTTCGGGCAGTCGTTTGATGATCGCTGCAGAGCGCTTGCGAAGCGGTCCCACGAGCTTGTTGAAGTCCTGAGGCTGCTGCGCGCCGAAGCGTGCAAGTCCGTCAAGCGCACGTTCGATTTGCAGCGGCTGACTCGCGTCCTCAAGAACTCGCAGCAGCTCGGCAATTAGCTCTTCGAAAGACGCGACAGCAACAACATCGGAGATGTCTTCCTTGACTGACACTTCGCCGGCTTCCTCAACGTCCAGCGCATCTCCGCTGCCGCCGAGCATCTCAGACAAGCGACTCTTGAGAGACGGAGTGATCCCGTCGGCGTAGTCGGAAAGCGCCGTCACCACATCGAGATCTTCCGCGCCGCCCAAAGATTCGATCAAGTCCAGCGCCTTTTTTTGCACGTCCGCCGCCTCGTGGATCAATGCGGTTGCGGCAAGCTCGCAGGCGTCTCGAGACAATCCTGGGTCGCGCTTTACGGCGTTCGCGATCAACTTGAGTCCGGACGAGACGGTTCCTTTCGCTCGAGCCTGCAGCACGGGCTCAATGCATCGCATTACGTCACTTGGCGGCAAATTGTCGGCCTTGTCCAGCTGCAACACTGCCTTCAGTGAAAACGATACGGTCGGAGGGATGGAGCTACCCAGAAGGCGAAGGTACTGGTCACGCCGCGCTACGCGTTCGTCGAGAGTTGGCGCCAGAGCGTCATGGAACCGCGAGAACCAGCCGGCCCTGAACTGTGCGAAATCTCTGGCCAGAGCATTCAGGCTCTCGTCGAGCAGTCGGTCGCGGCTCAATGTTCCATCTTCACTGAGCTCTATCAGCGCGCCAGTCCAGCCACCGGTTTTTTTGCCGCCCACATATTTGTCGAATGCGGACAGACTCAGCTCGCCGCCACCTTCAACTTCGAAGAGCCGCCAAACATCGTCATCCCGGATATCGGGCGTCTTGCGAATCCGGTCTGCCAGTGACGTGTCCTTGTCCCATAACGCTGCGGGCGCAATTCGCCAGCCCGGTAGCCCTTCGATCATGCCGAGTATGTATCCATCGCCTTTGGGCTTGTCGCAAAGTCCTGCGTCATACAGCAGCCGGATGTTGTGATACATCGCTGGCTCAGACTCGGATAACTCCTGAACCCACTGATTGGTCCAGTCAGGTTGGAGTTGGCGGATTACTTCAACGAGGAATCCATTCTCAGGAATCACTCTCCACCCCAGTTTCTTGAGCTCCCCCGGTGTAGCTGTCGCAAAGACGCAGATACAGGCGTTGTTTCTTTGCTCGCCGAGCGGCTTTCCGAGCAGCGGTTTGCGTTGTGACGAGAGCTGGTCGAACCACTCTTTGTCGATAATCTTGTAGATTTTCTGTGCCGACTTGGCGTAAGTCCGCCGTTCATCAGGATGCAGCGCTGCGAAAAACGCGACGCAATCGTCCCGAGACTTCTTCCGTACCAATCTTAAGAGCCGGTCTTCGATCTCGGAGGCGCTCATGCGGATTCGTTCAACGCCATTTCTGTGGCCAGGACGTGTTTGCAGGGTCCCCTCGTTCCCAGGTGCTTTGCATACCACGGACACGTGCAAGTGCTGCCGCTCGAGCCGTACGTGACACGGTGAACTATCCCGTCACTTTCTATTTCTGCGGCGTGACCGTCTTCCGAGCGGCTGAGTTTGACCGCGCCGGCTTTGTACAGGGCGTCAGCGCTTTTCAGTCTCGGATTCAGTTTTTCAATCAGGGATAAATCGAACGGCAGTACTCGATGGAAATACGAGCCAGACGGCAGGTCGAATCCCAGTACGCCGTGTGCTGCGAGGAATCCCAAGGCGCGTTGCACGCCAGCCTCGTCATAGCCGGTCAAACGAGAGACTTGATCCAGATCAATGATGCCTTGCCACTTTAGCTGTGCCTTGACGGCGGCGACTGTTGCATCGTCCGGGGATCCCAAGTCGGAAAGAAGCTGGCCGTCACCCGAAAATCCCCGCCATGGCTCTGAGTTCAGGACCAACATCAGGCGCTGGTCGCCGTAGTCCAGAACCCAGGCCGAGCTGCCTTGTTGTTCGTTAAACCAGATCTCCAGGCTATTCGCATCGGCAGCGAGTTTTTCGAAGAGTCGCAAGCGCTGCGTACCCTTGATCATCACGCCCTTGCCACTGGGGCGCACTGACAGTCGTGCACCTTGCGGCGAGGGTATAGCCCATTGCTCGTGATCGGCCTGAGCGCGGGGCAGCGAGCGGAGAAATCGCTGCGCCTGTACTCGTGTAAGAGTCATCGCCAACGACATATCCCGCAAATGGGCCTGGACTTCGGCGAATCCTCGAATCCAACGCGTTGGCAGCGGGACTTTGCGCTCGATGACCGACTTCTCGCCCTCTTGTAGCTCCACCGCTTCTTTGTCTACGCGCATCTGCAATGACGAACCGGTGCGTACCTCCGCGAGCGCGGCTCGCATCTCGGCGCCGAAATCGACATTCGTTGTGCCCGGACTGACATGCTCTGCCGCAAAGCTTGCGTCGGACATGTCGTGACGAATGTAGGTGCTGCAACAGGCTGAGAATCCCTCAAACCGAATGCGGTCTCGCGATATTGTGGCGACCGGATCCGCCTCGCGCAGAATTCGTGCAAGCATGCTGGGCGGAATATAGAAGCGTGTTCCGACAAGGTCTGACACCGTGCGCAGGCTTCGCGCCGTAATGACGGGATTGAGCAGATCTCCCGCGAAATACCGGGTGTCGGGATGCTCATTCAGTTCGGCAGCTAGCCTAAGGCCGGAGCCAGCCTCGCTTGTGTCGAGCGATGATGGGTGGGAGTACCGGTAAACGTAGTCGATTGCCGCCATGCACGTATTCTAACTGCGAAGGCGCCATCGCCACATGGGAAATAAACTACGGTGAGATCTGGATGTGATAGCTCCGAGCAAACTCAGCACGTAAATCAGCTGAATCGCGGTACTCGCAGCGGCAATCAGCGACTTCAAATTATCTCCTGTTGAGGTGCAGTGATCGGCGTATCACTTGCTTGCGCCCGGCTTAAGCGTCGCGAATATTGCGATACCGTAGGCGTACTCAA
>JBCAZN010000337.1:0-3527 GCA_038533035.1 Pseudomonadota bacterium | reverse complement strand
ATCAGTCGCTTCTGGGTCTCGATGATCGATGTCACGGCGCTCAAGATTGCGCAGTTGTCACTACGCCGGTCCGAGGAGAAATATTCCAAAGCATTTCAATCCAGTCCGGATGCGATCGTCATTACCCGCCTGGCGGACGGCCATATCATAGAAGTTAACGAAGGTTTCGAAACCATGACCGGTTTTAGCCGCGAGGAGGTTCTCGGCAGAAGAACCGTGGAACTCGACTTGTGGTGGGATGAAAAGGACCGCGATGAAGCAGTGCGCCTGCTTTTGGAAGGCAAGCATGTCCGCAATATCGAAGCTGATTTCAGAACCCGATCCGAAGAGAAAATTCCCTGCCTGACGTCGGCCGAACTCATTGAGCTGCGCGGCGAACAGTGCATCCTTTCTACGACTCGCGATTACTCCAAGCTCAAGGCAGCGGAAACTGAGCGGCGACGGCTCGAAGCACGGCTGCGGCAGGCGCAGAAGATGGAGGTTATGGGCCAGCTGACCAGCGGCATCGTGCACGACTTCAACAACATCTTGTCGAGCGTCATCGGCTACTCGGAACTCGCAGCAGAAAACCCCGTGGTCAAGGAGAACGAGAAGGTGCACGGCTACATGGCTGAGGTTCAGCGTGCAGGACAACGCGCCCGCGCATTGGTCAATCAAATGCTGGTATTCAGCCGATATTCCACGGACGCATCGACAAATGTCGAGCCTTCTGACCTCGTTGCCGGTGTAATACGGATGCTGCGCCCTACGCTGCCTTCGACGATAGAAGTCGATACCGAACTTGGCGATGGGGTTGTCACGATCGATCCCGTTCAATTCGAACAGGCGCTGATAAATTTGTGCATCAATGCACGCGATGCGATGCGTGGCGGCGGGCAGCTTTCTATTGCCGTGCGCCAGGAACCGGTTGCAGAAATGCGATGCGCAGCATGCGGTGAATCGCCAGCGACGCACTGTGTTGCGATCAGCGTTGTAGACACGGGAGACGGCATCTCGCCCGACGTGTTACCGCAGTTGTTCGAGCCGTTCTTTTCAACGAAGCCTTCGTCCCGGGGAACCGGAATGGGCCTTGCGATGGTCGATAATATCGTTCATGCGCATGATGGCCACATTCATGTAGACAGTAGCGCCAGCGGTTCCCGATTTACAATGTTGTTTCCGGCAGCGACCCGTGCCTCACGAAAGCCACCTACGATCAGCCCCGTAGCGGATTTCGATCAGTCAGCGAACACCGGCGCTCACATCCTGGTGGTCGATGACGAGCAATCTGTCGGCACACTGATGGGACGACTGCTGGAAAGCCGCGGCTACTCGGCGACCGTCGTCGACAGCAGTGAACGCGCACTTGACTACTTTGCGAGCAATGCGGATTCGATCGACGCCGTAATCACCGACCAGACGATGCCGAAAATGACCGGCATGCAACTATCGAAACAGCTGCTCGAGGTTCGCCCGGACCTGCCTATCATTCTGTGCTCCGGTTATTCCACAGACGTCAATGAGAAGACGGTAAAACAGGCTGGCATCAGCGCATACCAGAGCAAACCCATCGACGTGAGCGACTTTTTCAAGCAGCTTCAGACAGTCATTCCCGGCTTGCAGAACGGCCTCAATTAGCGAAAGCCGACGGATGGCCATGTGCGTACTCGATTAAGTCCCATAGGTTGCCGTACAAATCCTTGAATACCGCAACGGTGCCGTACGCTTCGGTCTTGGGATCACGCACAAACTCAATACCTTTTGCTCTCATCTCGTCGTAGTCGCGCCGAAAATCATCTGTCGCCAGGAACAGGAAGACGCGACCACCAGACTGGTTGCCGACAAATGCCTCCTGCTCGTCATTTGAAGCTCGTGCAAGCAGCAAGGTTGACTCTGGCGAGCCTGGCGGCGCAACGACGACCCAACGCTTATCCTGTTCGGGCTGGTAGAGGTCCTGTACCAGCGAGAAATTGAGCTTCTCCGTATAAAACTCGATGGCATCGTCGTAATCGTGAACCACGAGCGCCACGTGTGCTATTGCCTGTTTCATGGACTTAGTATGGCCTAGTTGCGGGCATTGGGTGCAATTGCCGCTCTTGGGTTATCCTATTGGGGTCAACGAGAACAAAGACCAGACCCCGAAGTGAACCGATTCGTACTGACAATTGCTTGCACCCTGCTGCTCCTCGCGTTGTTCGTTTCAGGCTGTGCCTCGCACGCGCGCACCGAGGTTGCCGCCACTGATAACGCGAGCGAGTGCGTCGTGCTGTTGCACGGCCTGAACCGTAGCTGGCGCGCGATGCGGCCAATGGCAAATGCTCTGCAGGAGGCGGGCTACGCAACCGTTAATGTTGACTACCCGTCTCAATCCGGCACGATCGAGGAGATTGCACCTGTGGCGGTCGGCATGGGCCTTGCTGGCTGCAGAGCGATTGATGCCGGCAAGATTCACTTCGTAACGCATTCCATGGGCGGCATTTTGTTGCGTTACCACGAAAAGCACGCGTCCATTCCCGAACTCGGACGCGTCGTTATGCTGGGGCCGCCGAACCAGGGCAGCTCGATGGTCGATCGTACGCGAGACTGGCCCGGCTTTGGCTGGTTAAGCGGTGAGGCTGGCGCGCAACTCGGCACCGATGAAAACAGCATGCCGTTGCAGTTGGGACCGGTCGATTTTGACCTTGGTGTCATTGCGGGCACCCGGACCGTGAATATACTAATGTCTGCGATGATGCCGGATGAAGACGACGGCAAGGTAACCGTTGGCGAAACCCGTGTCGAAGGCATGGATGACTTTCTTGTTGTCGGCAAGTCGCATCGGTACATCACACGCGGCGATGTCGTGATACGAAATACAGAATCATTTCTGCGCGACGGTCACTTCCTGGATCGCGACCGCGCAGACACGTTCGACTAGCTGCAGACCTCGTCGACCTTGATCTTGGTCCGCGCGATTTCCTTTTCGGCTTCCCTGTCGCTCAGGTATTCCTTCTTGCCATTTTCAGCGGTGCGATAAAGGCGGGGCGCGTTCAGGTAGGAATCATAGATTTCCGTCGCGCGTTTGCAGTTCTTGGCTTTTTCCGCTTCGCGGGCCAGCCGCTCGTCTTCGGATTCGTCGAATTCGGAGGCTGTATCGCTATCAGCCTTCTTTACGTCGGCCAGCGTGCCCGCCGAGTGCCAGATCAGCTGCACAAGGACCGCAGCGTCGTGGTCTTTTCTGTCACTGTAGAAAACCCGTCCGGTTTCATCGAGCCAGACATAGATTGCTTTGTTGCTGTCGACGTAGTGCGTTTTGCCGTTGGGGTCGACCCAACGCCAGACATCCGCCGAAGCCGCCGTTGACGCGAACAGGCAAACAAGAACCAGAATTTTTAGATAGCGCATGCGCGCAGTATGGTATTTGGCGCCCATTGCTACGTTGAAAAGCGTCACAAATTACCTTTCCTGACGCAATTGAATTGAGCACCGGCTTTATTTACCTAGTTTCGCAAAAGTGCTTCTAACTCATTGATTTTATTTTGTTGTTCCTGGACGACACGGGTAAGCAC
>JBCAZN010000336.1:0-3533 GCA_038533035.1 Pseudomonadota bacterium | reverse complement strand
CCGAACGCAGTCAGCCACTTTTGCTCAGGGGATAATAGTTGCCTGCCAGGCAACGGCGCGCCATTCGCCGTCCCGTTTCAAAAAGGTACCCGTATTGAAGTAGTACGTTGTCTCATCAGCCGCTGTCGCATCGGTGGGTGTACCCACAAGTTTGAATGCAACGACAGCCGCGTCGCCATACACACGAATATCGACGTCCGCCGCCGAATATACGGTCGCAGCCGGCGCGTCTGGCGGCTCGGCGTTCTCAAAACCCGACAATAGTTCAGCTTTACCGAAGCGGGTACCATTTGAGGACGTGTACACGAGATCGTCCGCCCAGAAACTCACATGCGCGGCCTTCGTATCTGAATTCGCCAGGAAGGCATGCAATTTCGCTTCGAGATCGTCCCGGTCCGAAGCATGTGCGCCGCTACCGAGACACATTGAAACAACAAAAAGGCTTACAAGGTGCATCATCGTGTTCATAGTTAGTTCCCCGTTTGGAGTATTCTAGGCACCGATGGCCGACACCGACAACTCAGAAGCCGGATTCTTCCGGCGTGCACTTGGTGTATTCGGCTACAGCCGGCGCGCTATCGAGCTCGTATGGACGACGAGCAAGCCGCTGACAATCGCGATTGCGCTGCTGACATTGGTCGCCGGTATCCTGCCGGCCGCCATCGCCTGGGTTGGCAAACTCATCGTCGATGGCGTAGTCGCAGCGGCGGCAGCCGACAACCCGGACGTCAACGGTGTGCTCTGGCTGGTCGCACTTGAAGCTGTCATCGTCATTGTTGTCGCCGCGGCACAGCGCGGTCTTTCGGCGAGTCAATCGCTACTGCGCGCACTGTTGGGCCAACGCGTCAACGTCATGATCCTTGAAAAAGCGCTAACACTCGAGCTCTCGCACTTTGAGGACTCCGAGTTTTACGACAAATTGACGCAGGCACGACGTGAAGCGTCGAGCCGGCCGCTCAGCCTGGTCGTGAAAACCTTCGGTCTCGTGCAGAACACGATCTCGCTCGCCAGTTACTCGGCGTTGCTGTTCGCGTTTTCGCCGTGGGCCGTCGCGGTTCTCATCGTCGCAGGACTGCCGTCCTTTTTCGCCGAAGCAAAGTTTTCCAACGACGCATTTCGACTATTCCGCTGGCGCTCGCCGGACACGCGCATGCAGATTTACCTGGAATCGGTGATCGCGCGGGAAGATGGCGTCAAGGAAGTGAAACTGTTCCAGCTCGGCCCGCAGCTGTTGCAGCGCTATCGCGACATCTTCAACAAGCTGTTCGTCGAAGATCGCAAACTGACGATACGTCGCGACACCTGGGGGTTCATTCTCGGGCTTATTTCCGCCGCGGCGTTGTACAGCGCCTACGGCTGGATTGTCATTGCAACAATAGGCGGCGCAATCACGCTGGGTGCCATGACGATGTACCTGGCGCTGTTTCGGCAAGGTCAATCGGCCGTCGGCTCGATTCTCACCGCCATCAGTGGCATGTACGAAGACAACCTGTACCTGTCAAACCTCTATGAATACCTTGAGCAACCAGTCCTGACCCGACAGGGTGATAAGGTCATCGGGCCGCATCCGGAGCGGGGCCTCGAGTTCGAAAACGTTGGCTTTACCTACCCCGGGTCCAGCAAACCGACACTCGAGAACATCAATCTGACGATCAGGCCTGGCGAGAGTCTCGCACTCGTCGGTGAAAATGGCTCCGGAAAGACGACCCTCATCAAGTTGCTTACGCGATTGTATGAGCCTTCCGAAGGCCGTATTTTTCTCGACGGACTGGAACTCAAGGAATGGAACGTGGATGCGCTGCGGCAGCGAGTTGGCGTCATTTTCCAGGATTTCGGCCGTTACCAGTTCACCGTCGAGTGCGAGACTCTCGCCAGGCCTGATCGTCAGATTGATGTTCTCGAGTGTCGGTTTGCTGGACCCGGGGTAGGTAAAGCCAACGTTTTCGAACTCGAGGCCCCGCTCCGGATGCGGCCCGATGACCTTATCACCCTGTCGGGTCAGGACTGGTTGCTCAAGGTATTCATAGAGGTTTGACAGGTACAGGTTGTCTTCGTACATGCCACTGATGGCGGTGAGAATCGAGCCGACGGCCGATTGACCTTGCCGAAACAGCGCCAGGTACATCGTCATGGCACCCAGCGTGATTGCGCCGCCTATTGTTGCAATGACAATCCAGCCGTAGGCGCTGTACAACGCCGCGGCGGAAATAAGCCCGAGAATGAACCCCCAGGTGTCGCGACGTATCGTCAGTTTGCGATCTTCGACGAACAGCTTGTTGAAGATGTCGCGATAGCGCTGCAACAGCTGCGGGCCGAGCTGGAACAGTTTCACTTCCTTGACGCCATCTTCCCGCGCGATCACCGATTCCAGGTAAATCTGCATGCGCGTGTCCGGCGAGCGCCAGCGGAATAGTCGAAATGCGTCGTTGGAAAACTTTGCTTCGGCGAAAAAGGACGGCAGTCCTGCGACGATGAGAACCGCGACGGCCCACGGCGAAAACGCGAACAGCAACGCCGAGTAACTGGCGAGCGAGATCGTGTTCTGCACGAGACCGAAGGTTTTCACGACCAGGCTGAGCGGCCGGCTCGACGCTTCACGTCGTGCCTGCGTCAATTTGTCGTAAAACTCGGAGTCCTCAAAGTGCGAGAGCTCGAGTGTTAGCGCTTTTTCAAGGATCATGACGTTGACGCGTTGGCCCAACAGTGCGCGCAGTAGCGATTGACTCGCCGAAAGACCGCGCTGTGCCGCGGCGACAACAATGACGATGACAGCTTCAAGTGCGACCAGCCAGAGCACACCGTTGACGTCCGGGTTGTCGGCTGCCGCCGCTGCGACTACGCCATCGACGATGAGTTTGCCAACCCAGGCGATGGCGGCCGGCAGGATACCGGCGACCAATGTCAGCAGCGCAATCGCGATTGTCAGCGGCTTGCTCGTCGTCCATACGAGCTCGATAGCGCGCCGGCTGTAGCCGAATACACCAAGTGCACGCCGGAAGAATCCGGCTTCTGAGTTGTCGGTGTCGGCCATCGGTGCCTAGAATACTCCAAACGGGGAACTAACTATGAACACGATGATGCACCTTGTAAGCCTTTTTGTTGTTTCAATGTGTCTCGGTAGCGGCGCACATGCTTCGGACCGGGACGATCTCGAAGCGAAATTGCATGCCTTCCTGGCGAATTCAGATACGAAGGCCGCGCATGTGAGTTTCTGGGCGGACGATCTCGTGTACACGTCCTCAAATGGTACCCGCTTCGGTAAAGCTGAACTATTGTCGGGTTTTGAGAACGCCGAGCCGCCAGACGCGCCGGCTGCGACCGTATATTCGGCGGCGGACGTCGATATTCGTGTGTATGGCGACGCGGCTGTCGTTGCATTCAAACTTGTGGGTACACCCACCGATGCGACAGCGGCTGATGAGACAACGTACTACTTCAATACGGGTACCTTTTTGAAACGGGACGGCGAATGGCGCGCC
Organism: Pseudomonadota bacterium; assembly: GCA_038533035.1. Classification (GTDB taxonomy): domain Bacteria; phylum Pseudomonadota; class Gammaproteobacteria; order Steroidobacterales; family Woeseiaceae; genus UBA1847. The sequence continues at coordinate 54 of JBCAZN010000336.1, read as the reverse complement.
GTTGCCTGGCAGGCAACTATTATCCCCTGAGCAAAAGTGGCTGACTGCGTTCGG
>JBCAZN010000335.1:0-3534 GCA_038533035.1 Pseudomonadota bacterium | reverse complement strand
TGGGGATCCCGAACGCCGTGGTCACGATTGTTGACCCCGTCGAACTTAAGAATCCAGTACTCGAATCCGGCCGGTGCGCTGACCTGCCCCGAACGCATTTCATCGGTTTCCGGATTCCAGGCCACGACAGCCTTGGCACGCGCCCCTCCGGCCGACGTACCAACACGCAGTATCTCGTCGAGTGAACGGGTGTAATCATGCGCGCCGCCGGTCAGGCGAATTTTCAAACCGTCGCGCAGATCCAGAATGTGCTGTGCGAGATTCGCAAGCGCGTCGACTTCGATTGGCACGCTGCCGCGGGTCGTATTGCGGATGGTCGGTCGAAATTCCAATGCGCCCAGCCCGCGCTCGCCGATATAACAAAGGCGCTCGACCGGGCTGAAACTGTTCTGCTCGCGCCCTTCCCGTATCAGCCACTGATCAATGACCGCGTTACCGAAATCGTCGGGCAGGCTGTCAGCCAAAAGTCCCGGCAAGCCATGAAACGACGAGCGAGCGAGACTTGGAAACGAAAAAATCGTATCGCCGAGCGGCATATGGACGGGCGAAAGCTCGATCCCGCTCGCTCGAAACTCGGGCGCGTACTCAAACACACCCAGTTGTCGTTCGGCGTCCCAAAATACGGCGCCGATTCTGTGCCCCCAGAGACGCACCTCCGCGGTATCAACGACCGTGCCTACCATTCCCAGTCCGCCGCCGACTTGCGGCTGTGTGCGCGCTGACGAGGGCGACCTTTGCGCTCCAACAGCGCTATCGGGCTGACCTCATCGGCTGCAAGCCAGCTGTCCACGCGGTCGAGTTGACCCAGCCCGTCGAGCAGGCGCAGTAGCGTCTCAAGGGAGATGCGGCCCTGGTCTTCAGCGTTGGAGACGGTTTTCAACGAGACGCCGACCCGTTCCGCAAGCGCCTGCTGGCTCAGGTTTTGCTGCAGGCGCAACGCTCTGAGCCGCTCACCTATCGCCTTCAGGCGTGTCGCCAGTTGATTTTCTGAAATAGTCATAACCTGTATTATTTTACAGGTTATTAGCTATTTTTCCAATTTATACGTAATTTTTTACGTATTACGAACTTTTAAACGTCTACTTTCCCCAGGATGATTCCCAGAAGCGTAAACGCGACCAACGCCGTTGCCGCTACGCCAAACACCATACACACCGCAAAAATTGCCTGCTCCATGCCTGCCTCCCTGTCTTCAACCGGAATCCTGCTCAATGTCGCCATGGTACCCGGAAAGCGAAAATTCATACAAATGCGTTACAATCAATCTACTTTCAATATACAATGTAACGCATGGCGAAGACGAAGATCTCAACCCTCAACCTGCGCATCGAACCGGCCGTCAAGGACGCCGTTCGAGAAGCCGCGGAGCGCGAACATCGCAGCGTCGCGAATATGGTCGAGGTGTTGATCCGGCGCTATTGCGACGATGCCGGAATCGCCATTCCTGATACGTCCGGGCAACCCGAAGGTGCGACGAATGGATGAACGTCTGTTGAAAGCGATGGTCTCTGCGGGGGCTATCAAGCACATCAACATCATTGCCAGCGGTGCACGGTTTCACGTCGAGGCACGTACTCCAAATGGCCCGGTAACGGCAGAAACCCGCAAAGGCAAAGTACGTACCTGGGTGACACTCGACGCGGCGGCGCGCTGGGTACGCGGACTCGGGATCGGCGCCGCACAGGTCAACCTCGCCCACTGGCAGCCCGAACAACGCGAACTCTCCGTTTGACTTGCTGATACAATCGGCTGCCCTTTCAAAAGCAACGAAACTACTCGAATGACAAAACGAATTTTCGGCGCCCTGATTGCGGCGTCGCTCCTCTTCGCGTGCGGCCAGCCGGACGAACCGGTGTCGACCGATCCGGGCGTCGACCTGGATGCCGAAGCACAAAGAATCGCGCAGGATGCTCTCATCATCGATACGCACATTGATGTGCCCTATCGCCTCAACGAGCAACCCGACGATATTTCCAAAGCAACCGAGGGCGGAGATTTTGACTATCCGCGCGCGGTCGCCGGTGGGCTGAACGTTCCGTTTATGTCGATCTACACGCCCGCTGAATTCGAGGCGGAAGGCACGTCGAAGCAAACCGCTGACGCACTGATCGACATGGTTGAGGGGTTTGTCACGAACTGGCCGGACAAGTTCGCCATTGCGACCAGCAGCAGCGATGTGCACGCGCATTTCGAAGCCGGGCTGATGTCATTGCCGCTCGGCATGGAAAATGGTTCGCCAATCGAAGGCGACATGGCGAACCTGCAACACTTTTACGATCGCGGTATCCGTTACATCACGCCGGCACACAGTCTTTCGAACCACATTTCGGATTCGTCCTACGATGAAAATCGACAGTGGAACGGGCTCAGCGAGTTCGGCGCCGACGTTATTCGCGAAATGAACCGCCTGGGCATCATGGTTGATGTCAGTCACGTTTCAGACGATGCGTTCTGGCAGATCATCGACATCTCGGCCGTACCGGTTATCGCGTCGCACTCTTCTGCACGCCATTTCACGCCCGGCTTCGAACGCAACATGAGTGACGAAATGATTGTTGCGATGGCCGAGAAAGGCGGCATCATCATGATCAACTTCGGCTCAACGTTCATCACGCAGGAAGCGCGCGATTACTCCGATGCGCGCACCGCCGCCGGCAAGGAATATGCGAAACAGCATCCGGATTTCACGCAAAATGATATGTGGACAAAGTTTCCGGCGATCTACGCCGAAGAACACGGACCACTGCCGTTCGCAACACTGGATGACGTGCTGGATCATTTCGATCACGTCGTGAAGCTGACGAGTGTTGACAGTGTGGGGATCGGGTCGGATTACGATGGCGTTGGCGACTCGTTGCCGATCGGACTCAAGGATGTCTCAACCTATCCGAATCTCGTTAAGGGATTGCTTGAGCGCGGCTACAGCGAAGCGGACATTCGCAAGATTCTCGGCGGCAACCTTCTCAGAGTCTGGAAGGCCGCCGAAGACTACGCAGCGACGACGTCCAGCAGCACATAACGCAGCAGGACTTCGTAGCTCGTCTGGTCGAGTTTCATGCCGTCCGGCAGCTCGAGGGTGTGAATCGGTTTGTCATCGGCGCCGCGCATCTCGAGAAAGTGCGTGGCACCGTCGCGATAGACCTGGTATTTCACTTCACGGTGCTCATCGAACTTGAGCAGTACCTGGCTGTCGGTCCAATCCTGTATGGTCGCTTTCGACATGATGGTCTCCGTCTTTGTTGGCGTACACCCGGATATTTGCAAGCGCTGTGCCAACTTCGGGTCACCGGCCAAAAGGCGATCGTATGAGACGAAACCCGCCGTAACTTATTGATTTTTCGTTCATTGACACCCGGTCATCATGGCGATCGCCACGACTGGCGGCACAAGCGCCGACGCGACCCGACCACCTGTGTCAGTTGCTGACGTCCGCTTCAGGTTTTTTGCGACAGGCGCTTTACATAACCTGGCTACAGTGGCCAGAACGTCACAATGGCTGGCACGGACACGACGATAATCAGTATTTCGAGCGGC
>JBCAZN010000334.1:0-3548 GCA_038533035.1 Pseudomonadota bacterium | reverse complement strand
GCCGATCTTTCGATTGACGAGATTCAACCGGGCGTCGCTTTCTCGGGTTGCAGCCAGTCCTTGCCGAGGCTGACAAATCTTCCTAGTGCTGTGCAATGCATCGATTGTCCACCGAGTCGGCTGGCACGTTCACGGGCCTGACGAGAAATGTAGCCCGGTTGAATCTCGTCAATCGAAAGATCGGCATCACGATAAAACGGATTGACCGCTGCGTCGTCCGGCAGCTTATCAACGAGATCCGCAAGTTGTGGCGCGCGCATACCGATGGAGTAGGTGAGGCAAGCGCGTGTCGCCGTACCCCAGTGCGGAACGCCGGGTGGCAGATACAGGACGTCACTCTCTTTGCAGCTGTAGTCATCACCAGCAAACTCGGCCAGCAAAGCCAGCTCGTCGCTTGCCGCGGCGTCGGTCGCAACGTCATCGGTCGTGACTTGCCAACTGCGCACGCCCTTGCCCTGCACCAGGAACACGTCGTAGTGGTCTTTGTGTGGTCCAACGCTGCCGCCGGGCGCGGCGAAACTCACCATCAGGTCATCAATGCGCCAGTCCGGAATGAACGGCACGTGTGTGAACAGCGCGCGAAACTCGGGCAGGTGTTTCTCGACGTCGTGAACCAGCAGCGTCCAGTCGCGTTTCGGCAGTTGCTGCAAATAAGCTTCGTCGAACGGCCCGGCCTCGGCGCGGTATCGCGGCATCGCGCCGCTCCGATCTGTGAATACGATGCGTGATTCGACATCATCAAGCGTGGCGAGCCAGGCGAGTTCGTTCCGCGTTAGTGAGGGCTTCGGTCCATCGATTGCAGCCGGCATAAAAAGCGGACGCTTTTGCCAGTAATCATCAAGAAATGATGCTGCCGTCAGTGCCGACGGAAAGCGGATCATTGCGTTGTCAGATATCACGTGCCTGTTGCGCTGCCAGACCGATGTACGCATCAGGTGTCAGCGCCAGGAGTCGAACGATCTCGTTTTGTGGAATCTCCAGCGACCGGATGAACTCCGTCAAAATCTCTTTCGTCACGGGCTGGCCGCGTGTCAGAGCCTTGAGTTTCTCGTAGGGCTCCGGGATGCCATAGCGCCGCATCACGGTCTGTACCGCCTCGGCGAGGACCTCCCAGGCATTCGATACGTCAGCGTGGATGTTCTCGGCATTCACCTCCAGCTTGCCAACGCCTTTCACCAGCGATTGCAGACCGATCACGATGTGCGCAACCGCTGCACCGAAATTGCGCTGCACGGTCGAGTCCGTTAAGTCGCGCTGCCAGCGTGAGATGGGCAGTTTTTCAGCGAAATGGCCGAGCATTGCATTCGCCATGCCGAAATTGCCTTCCGCGTTTTCAAAGTCGATCGGGTTGACCTTGTGCGGCATCGTTGAGGAACCGACTTCGCCTTCGTTCACCTTCTGCGTGAAGTAGCCAAGCGAAATGTAACCCCAGATGTCGCGAGCGAAATCAATCAATATCGTGTTGTAGCGCATCAATGCATGGCAGTACTCGGCTGTCCAGTCGTGCGGCTCGATCTGCGTGGTGTATGCATTCGGTTCGATACCGAGTGATTCAACAAATTGATGACTGATCGCAATCCAGTCGGCGTCCGGGTAGGCGATCGCGTGTGCGTTGTAGTTGCCAACCGCGCCGTTAAACTTGCCGAGAACCTCAACGCCCTGGAATTTTCGCGTCGCGCGATCCAGGCGGGCAACGACGTTCGCAAATTCCTTACCCAGCGTGGTCGGGCTCGCTGTCTGGCCGTGCGTGCGTGACAGCATGGGCAGATCGGCGTAGTCCGCCGCGATCTGTTTCAGCTTGCCGCGCAGGTCCTTCATCATCGGCAGCAACGCATCGCCGCGTGCGGAGCGCAGCATGAGCGCGTAGCTCAGATTGTTGATGTCCTCAGACGTGCAACCGAAATGCAGGAAGTCCTTGACGCTCTGCGTTTCCGGACCGTCGCCCAGTTTTTCGCGGATGAAATACTCGACGGCCTTGACGTCGTGATTCGTGGTCGCCTCGATGGCCTTGACGCGTTCCGCATCGTCGATCGAAAAGTTGTCGACGATATGATTGAGCATGTCCTTCATGACCGACGACAATGGCTCAAACTCGGCCACGGCCTTGTCGTCAGAGAGGCATTGCAGCCAGCGTACCTCGACCAGAACCCGGTAGCGTATCAACCCGTATTCGCTGAGGATGTCGCGCAGGACATCGACCTTGTCCGCATAACGCCCGTCGGCGGGTGAAAGGGCTTTCAGGGTTGAGACTTTCATGGACTAAAAACCAGTGTAGACTTGCGCGCGCAAAGCGCGAATCATACACGACTTAAGCTGGAGCATGACCTCGATGAGTGACAAGAAATTCCGCGTCGAAACAGACAGCATGGGCGACCTCAAGGTGCCCGAGGACGCACTTTGGGGCGCGCAGACACAGCGCGCCGTCGACAACTTCCCGATTTCCGGCCAGGCAATGCCGCGCCAGTTCATCAGCGCACTCGGACTCGTCAAATGGGCCGCCGCTGGCGCCAATGCGGAACTGGGACTTTTGAAATCCGATGTCGCGGTGGCGATCCAGAAAGCCGCGCTCGAAGTCGCCGAGGGCGAGTACTACGAGCACTTTCCGATCGATGTGTTCCAGACCGGCTCGGGCACCAGCTCCAACATGAACGCGAACGAGGTGATCGCGCACCTCGCGACCGAGTGGATGGACGGCGAGGTGCACCCGAACGACCACGTCAATATGAGCCAGAGCTCAAACGACGTGATTCCTACCTGCGTGCACGTGAGTGCGGCAATTGCGATTAAAAACGACCTGATACCTGCCCTGAAGCACCTTTCGAAAACACTCGAGAAGAAGGCCGACGAAACGCGCGATGTGGTCAAGACCGGTCGCACGCATCTCATGGATGCGATGCCGGTGACGCTCGGGCAGGAACTCGATGGCTGGCGTTCGCAGGTTGAGCATGCGATCGAGCGCCTGGATGAGGCTATGAAGCGCCTGTCTGCACTGGCGCAGGGCGGTACGGCCGTCGGCACGGGTATCAACGCTCATCCACGGTTTGGCGAGAAGGTGGCGGTTTTGCTCAGCGAGCAGACCGGTCTGACGTTCACGTCGGCGGAATCCAAATTCGAGTCCCTGAGCAGCCAGGATGCGGCGGTTGAAACCTCGGGTCAGCTGCGAACGCTTGCGGTCAGCATGACCAAGATCGCCAACGACCTGCGCTGGATGAATTCGGGCCCGCTGGCGGGCATTGGCGAAATCGAGCTGCCGGCACTGCAGCCCGGCTCGAGCATCATGCCAGGCAAGGTCAATCCGGTAATTCCGGAGGCCGTGGCCATGGTCTGTGCGCAGGTCGTCGGTAATGACGCAGCGATCGCAATGGGCGGGCAGTCCGGTAACTTCCAGCTCAATGTCATGCTGCCGGTGGTGGCCTACAACCTGCTGCAAAGCATCGAAATCCTCGCGAATGCCTCGACCTGCCTGGCCGACAAGGCGATCGCCGGCTTTACGGTCAACACTGACAACATCAACCGCGCCCAGCTCGTAGCCGATGACCGGGTTCAAC